>NZ_JBGVMC010000351.1:0-2454 GCF_045124615.1 Succinivibrio sp. | reverse complement strand
AGATCGTTAATGTCGGTATCTGTTGGATCTTCACAAAATGACTCTGTGATATAATCCTCAAATGTTTCGAGTTCGTCATAAGTCAGCATATCAGCATGATCCTTACCACCGCTCCAAAACTTAAAGTTTTGGATGCTTTCTTCAATAATATATCTAACCACGATATATAAGCTCCATAAAAGTTGATACAAGTGTTTGTTTATGCTTTGGGTTTGTTGTTCCCTTTGCATGTTTTAAGTATATTCAAATCAATTTTTATTTACTATCATTTGATAACAAAATTGTGATGTATGTCACAAAATTATTTATTATGATTTTAACCTGAATTTTTAAAAATCTTTATTTTTCAAGGGTTTAAAGGGTATTAAAGCAGCAGAATATATTTTTAAATTTTTATGGTTTAATCTGTTTTTTGTCTGTTTTTGGGTGATTCTGAATATACATCTATATATAAGTAAAAATATCAATACAGAAATATATGATCTTCTGCATCAGCTTATATATAGAGATGTGCTTTTAATATTCTGATATCGTCTTATATAGAGTGCTGAATATATCCATATATATGGAAGCATCCGCCCAGCACCCCTTAATTCCTAGTAACCTAGTAGGTTAGTGGGAAACGGTCCTGAAGTCTGACCATGCCAAAACCTAGTAACCCAGTAGGAAAGTATGATTTTATAAAAATTTGCTCGCACAGGTCCGAAAACCTAGCGACCTGGTAGGGATTTTCTGGGCGGTGGTGGGGTCTAGGGCGGTGGGGTCTATCATTAAGCTCTCTGCACCGCTGGTCATTAAACGAGCTGCCGTTGTGGTGGGCGGTCGGTCGGCTCTCATTAAGCGTGATTGTTTTCTTCATTAAGCCGACTGCATTAAGCGAGGTTGTCATTAAGCCGACTGCACCGAACGAGAACGAAAAAAGCCGATATCGTGGCTTGAATATCGGCTTTAACACTCGCACTTGTATTTTGAAATTTAAATGAGTCTGCTTCTTGCGATCAATGTCGGTGCATATTCAGTGTGATATCGAGAGTCAATCTCTTGTAAGAACTCGATAATATCAGCATCTACTCGCTCGCAAAATTCGTGAACCTGCTGTAAACCTTGCTCGTATTCTGCATCACTGTTGCAGTCAAAATCACTAGGAATATCAAAAAATTCGTCTGAATAATCGAACTTGTTGTCACTGATTAAATCAACGTGTTTAAGATAACGGTTAAGCTGACCGCAAATCTGAAAACCAAAATTAGAAAAATTAGCTGATTCAGAGTAAAAAAGATCTTCCTGATTGCAGTGTAGCTCGTGTCTGAAACTGCACAACCAAGTCAGAGCCTCGTGCTGATGATCTGTTAAGCCGTTTTCTGCTGAAATTTCACGATTCTTTGCGTTTTTGTTCGCTACATATATGCTTTTACGACTATATTTATCATTCATAATATTTACGCTCCTAGCTGTCAAATTTTTGACGTTTTATAATAAATGTTTGTGAGATTGTTTGTTCTGATAACGTTCTAATCAGAACTAATCTCGATTGCTTATAAGTATAATCATATTTTGATATAAAGCAAGTGATTTTTATCACAAAATTGTTTTTATTATCAGAAAAATAAAAAATCCGTTTTTCTATCTATTAATATGCAAGTGAAACTTAATTGCCCCCTCGGTTTAAAAAATCCGTTTAAAATTCCAAAAAAATCCGTTTATTATAAAATCCGTCTGCAATCCTTGTAAAATAAGAACTTTTTGATATAACCCCCTTGATTTAAAAGAACTATTATTGTGAACTAAATCACATTTTTATTATCAAAGCAAAATTATTTGTTGAAAACTAAAATCCTTTTGTTTAAACTTGTAAGTGTTGACAGGGAGCAATCCCAAGTAAGGAGTAATCAATAATGAAAATTGAAGCTAAAGAACTTTTAAAAATGCCATTAAAAGCATATTTTAAACAGTGGTTAAACAGTCACTATCGTATCGATCTTGAAGATGTTGTTTCAGGAATTTTAAATCAGACTGAATACAGCACTATGTTTGCAGATATTTCCCAACCTTTGACTCACGAGGGATTGATCGATTTAAAATTCAAGTTATCAGATACTCATGTTACTGTATCTATCCGTACAGCCTTCAGTGAAGATGTTTTAATTGCGTGTAAGCGTGATGTAAAGACTGTTTGCGATGCGTTAAACAATTTTAAGGAGTAGGAAATGGCTAAAATTATCACTAAATTAGATTCTGAATACGAGATTGTTATTCGTGAACGTTCTTCTGACTGTGTATTAGAAGTGTATAAGAATGAGACTGTAATAAATCAGTTTGCAGGTAGCTTAGAAGATTGTTTTCAGATTAGAGATTCGGTTTTAGATACTTTTGTAGATAGCCAGCATTACTGTAAGTACCTTTTAGGCTTAGATCTCGTTAAGGCATTTTTAAAGTAAAATTGACTTGGAGGAA
>NZ_JBGVMC010000350.1:0-2779 GCF_045124615.1 Succinivibrio sp. | reverse complement strand
CTCAGTTGTAGGATTATCTTCCTCACGGAATAGCACACGTGCGCCTAACAACTGCTGTCTTGCTACAAGTGAATTTAACCAGACGTTCAATGAATTTACGATTGTTTCAATTAAACGGCGGTTGCCTGGTTCATCAACCTTCTGGAAGATTGTCAGAATGATGGTATTACCTACCCACTGGAACATTCTTCTTACTGGAATGAATGCATCTTTAGGATCAGTATTACCAGGATAACAGCAGGTTCTGTTGCCCCAGAAAGTCCAGCCCTTAGTGAAATTCAGGAAGGTGATAATGCCCTGACCATTCAGATAGTTTGCTTCCTCATTGCCAAATACAACTTCAGAACCATCTTCAAGACATAAGCCTGTAATTGATGCATTCTTGTTTGAAGGAGAGCAATAAGGAACACCGCCGTAAGCATTATCAGTAACACCGATAACACCAGCTAGATGAACTGATGCATGATATAGTGTCTCTGTATTGCGAACCATTGGCCAACATAGGACCTGCTGAGTTAGAACAAGGTTATTATTCTTCTTCCACTCTGGAACAGATGAATACACCTGAACATCCTCATTTGCAGGAGCATCACATAAAGCCATTGCTCTAAAGTTACCGTTAACAATAACAGCCTTTGCAGCCATGATTGCAGCAACTTCAGGATCTGATGAAAAGCCAGGGGCAAGAATCAGAGTAGGAACCAATGAGAACTTAGGATAAACCTCATTCATCAGTTCTAAGCCTTTACGCTTACCTGTTGTTGAATCAATACCACCGATAATATCAGCCTTAGTTACAAGTGAAGCATCAATCTTATAACCGTTAACAGTGATTGAATCAGGTAGCTTGTAAGAAGAACCTTCTAGCAGAGAATTGATTACCAGATAACCATCCTCATCAAATGCAGTCTCATAATCAGTGCCTGCTACATAAGTACGAGTTTCACTCTCAACAGTAGCTGTAATAGCTAAACTCTCAGCAAGAATGCCTACGGTCTTAATGGTTACAGTGCCATCTTCCAGAGTATAGGTGTTTTCTGTTAATGCAGTCTTATGCTTTGAAGGATCTAAGACGTTAACAAAGATGCAAGGCACAATGCCATAGAAATTGAAGTTTGCATACATGAATTCACAAAGACCATGAGCAAATTTCTTATCACCCTTTGCATTGAATACCTGAGCTGCCTCAAAGCCAAAATACTTAACAGCTTCAGCATATGAATTGATTAGAACTGGTTCATTGATTTTTCTTGAACCTGTTGCAACCTGATTGATTGGTGCAGTGCCAACAACCAAAGGTAAAGCACTCTCTACTCTGACAGTAGGAATCAAAGAGGTTCCTGTCTCAGAAATATAAACACCATGCTTATAATTTGCCATTCTTATTCTCCTTTAATTAAAAGGGCCTTTTCGTAAGCACCATGTAATCTTGAGCCTACCTTGTTAACCTCTGAAAGAGCCTTAACATAGTCCTTTGTTGGAACTATTAACGTATTTAATTCTGGATGTTTTTCAACGAGAGCCTGAGCTATAGCGTCTAATCCGTCAGCAAATACCATATTGGCCTTGAAATAGCCTTTAGGGATTGAAGGGCCAACATAGATACGTGGCCATGTAACATCTTGAGTTGCTGTAGTAACAGCATCTGTTTTCTTTGCCATCTTGCTTATCCTCACTAGATAGATGAATCAAATTGACTTGAATAAATGTGCCAGTTGGTTGTTAGCACGATCATGAAAAAAGGTTGTTCCTGCTCAAATGGCATTGACCATTTCATTGAGCCTACGCGCTCATATTTCTGATCAAGCAGATTGTCTTTAAGCTGAGCTAAGCGCATTAGAATGCGTTGAGCTACATTTGAGGTATCATGGTAAGCATCTTCATCACGTGAAAAGGTTCCTACCACAATTTCTATAGTTAACTGTGTAATACCATTATCAACAGTAGCCTCACTGGGCCTTACTGTCACAAATGGATAATCTGCAGGAGTTGCAGCATCTTTATTTGGCAACCATCCGTCATGCACTGCAATTACATGCAATGCTTCAGGATCTTCTGCAAATTCAGGTGTATTTTCTTCAAATAAGCTACCTGGTATTCTTTCTGTCTGTCTTGGCGGTGCAGACAGTCTAAAATCTTCTACTGCCTTCTTGATGAACTCAATTAAGGCTTTATTACAATTCAAAGCAATCATTTAACATTTCCTTTCAGGAGAGCATCAACTTCATGACTTAAACGCTTTTCGAATGACTGTTGAGCATGTTCCTGAAGCTGAGGTAAGATTTTTTCAGAATTCAATAACTGTGGAACTGTAGGGCCAGTTTGTTTAATAATTGGCAAACGTTCATCTCCATCACGGCAAAATACATTCCCATTCCAGACAAAACCTTTATCTAACTTGATAGGCTTGCCCTTAATTATTTCAATCGTTACTGCTCTATAAGAAGAACCAGTTGTATCTCTTTTGGGATTAAACTTGTAACGGTTGAGAGGTAAACTTGCGGTATATGATCGGCTTTTTAACTCTGCTACCAGACTGTTTGGCTTTGCTCTGACCAAAGTCATTGTTTCATTGATGGTAGAAGCCTTTAGAGTATATTTTGTTCTTAAAGTGCGTGATGCCTCAGTCTTAGCAGAGCTGATTGCTCTGTTCATTGCCCTTGCAATTGCTTTAGGTATAGCCTGAGGCATAGCTTTAAGATAAGACGTCATATGGGCAATGGAATCTTCATCAAGACGAATAAAATCATTTCCCATATTACTGCTCCATCTGTTCAAG
>NZ_JBGVMC010000349.1:0-2779 GCF_045124615.1 Succinivibrio sp. | reverse complement strand
CTCAGTTGTAGGATTATCTTCCTCACGGAATAGCACACGTGCGCCTAACAACTGCTGTCTTGCTACAAGTGAATTTAACCAGACGTTCAATGAATTTACGATTGTTTCAATTAAACGGCGGTTGCCTGGTTCATCAACCTTTTGGAAGATTGTTAGAATAATGGTATTACCTACCCACTGGAACATTCTTCTTACTGGAATGAATGCATCCTTAGGATCAGTATTGCCAGGGTAACAACAAGTGCGATTACCCCAGAATGTCCATCCTTTAGTAAAATTCAAGAAAGTTACAATGCCCTGACCATTTAAATAATTAGCTTCTTCATTGCCAAATACAACTTCAGAACCATCCTCAAGGCATAAGCCGGTAATAGATACATTCTTATTTGATGGAGAGCAATAAGGCACACCGCCATAAGCATTGTCAGTTACACCAATTACGCCAGCTAAATGCACTGATGCATGGTATAGTGTCTCTGTATTGCGAACCATTGGCCAACATAGGACCTGCTGAGTTAGAACAAGGTTATTATTCTTCTTCCACTCTGGAACAGATGAATACACCTGAACATTCTCATTTGCTGGAGCATCACATAAAGCCATTGCTCTAAAGTTACCATTAACAATAACTGCTTTAGCTGCCATAATTGCAGCAACTTCAGGATCTGAAGAATAGCCAGGTGCAAGAATTAAAGTTGGAACTAATGAGAATTTAGGATAAACCTCATTCATCAACTCCAAACCAGTACGTTTACCAGTGACAGAGTTAATTCCACCAATAACATCAGCCTTGGTTACTAATGTTGCATCAATCTTATAACCGTTAACAGTGATTGAATCTGGGAGCTTGTATTTAGAACCATCTAAAAGAGAATTGATTACCAGATAACCATCCTCGTCAAATGCAGTCTCATAATCAGTGCCTGCTACATAAGTACGAGTTTCACTCTCAACAGTAGCTGTAATAGCTAAAGTCTCAGCAATAATGCCTAAGGTCTTAATGGTTACAGTGCCATCTTCTAAGGTATATGTATTTTCTGTTAATGCAGTCTTATGCTTTGAAGGATCTAAGACGTTAACAAAAATGCAAGGCACAATGCCATAGAAGTTGAAGTTTGCATACATGAATTCACAAAGACCATGAGCAAATTTCTTATCGCCTTTATCATTAAATACCTGAGCTGCTTCAAAGCCAAAATACTTTACAGCTTCAGCATATGAATTAATTAGCACTGGTTCATTGATTCTTCTTGAACCTGCCTCAATCTGATTGATTGGTGCAGTGCCAACAACAAAAGGTAAAGCGCTTTCTACTCTGACAGTAGGAATCAAAGAGGTTCCTGTCTCAGAAATATAAACACCATGCTTATAATTTCCCATTCTTATTCTCCTTTAATTAAAAGGGCCTTTTCATAAGCGCCATGCAATCTTGAGCCTACCTTGTTAACCTCTGAAAGAGCCTTAACATAGTCCTTTGTTGGAACTATTAACGTATTTAATTCTGGATGTTTATCAACGAGAGCCTGAGCTACAGCGCCCAATCCGTCTGCAAATACCATATTTGCCTTAAAGTAGCCTTTAGGGATTGAAGGTCCAACATAGATACGTGGCCATGTAACATCTTGAGTTGCTGTAGTAACAGCTTCTGTTTTCTTTGCCATCTTGCTTATCCTCACTAGATAGATGAATCAAATTGACTTGAGTAAATGTGCCAGTTGGTTGTTAGCACGATCATGAAAAAAGGTTGTTCCTGCTCAAAGGGCATTGACCATTTCATTGAGCCAACACGCTCATATTTTTGGTCAAGCAGATTATCTTTAAGCTGAGCTAAGCGCATAAGAATGCGTTGAGCTACATTTGATGTGTCATGATAAGCATCCTCATCACGTGAAAAGGTTCCTACCACAATTTCTATAGTTAACTGAGTAATTCCATTATCAACAGTAGCCTCACTGGGTCTTACCGTCACAAATGGATAATCTGCAGGAGTAGCTACATTCTTGTTAGGCAACCATCCGTCATGCACTGCAACCTCATGCAGAGTTGCAGGATCTTCTGCAAATTCAGGAGTATTTTCTTCAAATAAGCTTCCTGGTATTCTTTCTGTCTGTCTAGGCGGTGCAGACAGTCTAAAATCTTCTATTGCCTTCTTGATGAACTCAATTAAGGCCTTATTACAATTCAATGCAATCATTTGACTTTTCCTTTCAGAAGCACATCAACTTCATGACTTAAACGCTTCTCGAATGACTGTTGTGCATATTCTTGAAGCTGAGGCATAATCTTTTCAGAATTTAATAACTGTGGAACTGTAGGACCAGTTTGTTTAATGATTGGCAAACGTTCATCTCCTTCACGGCTAAAGACAGTTCCATTCCAGACAAAACCTTTATCTAACTTGAAAGGCTTGCCCTTAATTATTTCAATCGTTACAGCTCTATGAGGAGAGCCTGTTGTATCTCTTTTGGGATTAACCTTGTAACGGTTGAGAGGTAAACTTGCTGTATATGATCGGCTTTTTAACTCTGCTACCAGACTGTTTGGCTTTGCTCTGACCAAACTCATTGTTTCATTGATGGTAGAAGCCTTTAGAGTATATTTAGTTCTTAAAGAACGAGATGCCTCAGTCTTAGCAGAACTGATTGCTCTGTTCATTGCCCTTGCAATTGCTTTAGGTATAGCCTGAGGCATAGCTTTAAGATAAGACGTCATATGGGCAATGGAATCTTCATCAAGACGAATAAAATCATTTCCCATATTACTGCTCCATCTGTTCAAG
>NZ_JBGVMC010000348.1:0-1656 GCF_045124615.1 Succinivibrio sp. | reverse complement strand
CAATTGATGCCGACTGCATCCAGTACGGAAATCAGAATATTGTTGTATTGCCAGAAGATACAAACGACTACTGTATATTTTTCATTGAAAACGGCACTCAGACAGCAACAACAATTGAAGAATATGATCCTGAACAAGAACAGTTAACACTAAAAGGCAAAAAAGAGATTATTTTCAGAGTTGATCTCTATGCTAACAGTCTGAACGGCAATACTAATAATATTGCGTTTGAACGTGCTCAGAATTTACAGACTATATTCAAATCATCTGTATCTGTAAGACAGCTTAAAGAAATGGGTTTAACGCCTCTATACGCAGATGATCCGAGTGATACGACTATTAACAGTAATGATTCAGAAAATTATCTTTATAGGTGGACTATCAGACTACACTGCTATATCAATCACTCAATTACATTAAGTGAGGAGGGTTTTAACAAAAAGCCTACAATTAAACTTAATTCAATTTTAGCAAAGGAAGATCAGCCAACAGATCAAAGCGAGAGTTTACATCTATCTAATATTGATATTAAAATTAAAGATAGTGAATAATTTTTATTTACGTTTATTTTTTGCAAAAAATAAGAGGTGCTTAAATGGCAATTTCAGCAAGTAATCTAGTTCAGGTTTTGCCTCGCATTTTAAAGGCTACAGGGCAGGACTTAGTTTTTAACGGTGTTGTTTTAGATGATAACGCAAGTATTCCATCAAATACCCCTCTAGCATTTTCATCAATAGATGAAGTCGGTGAGTATTTCGGATCAAGCTCAGATGAGTATAAATTTGCAGAGGTATATTTCGGAGGCTTTGATAATTCACAGGTAAAGCCTGCAACCTTATATTTTTATCTACTAAATTCCAGTGCTATTGCAGGATGGTTAAGAGGCGCATCAATTGACGTTAAAACCGCCCTTGCACAGATTAAGGCGATTACCGCAGGCGATCTGACTATCACTATTGACGGAACAGAAAAAACTTTAACCGCTTTAGACTTTAGCGCAGTAGCATCTTATTCAGATGTAGCAGATGTATTAACTACCGCCCTAAACGGTGCAGGTACAGTAGCATTTTCAAGCGTATTTAATGCCTTTACTGTAACCAGTGCAACCACAGGAGCAACTTCATCTGTAAGCGGTGCAAGCTCAAATGTTGCCGATCTGTTAGGCTTATCAAGCAGTTCAGCAGTTAAATCAGACGGACAGAATGCAAATACTGTTACAGATTCAATGAATAATCTAACTGCTAAATTCCAGAATTTTGTAACATTCACTACTCTAAAAGAACCATCAGACAGTGATGCCCTTTTACTTGCTCAGTGGGCAACTTCAAGAGCAAATACAGGTGTTTTATATCTATATGTATGTTGGGATTCAGATGTTGGAAATTTAGATCCAAACAATACAAGCATTATTGTTGAGCAGTTAAAAGCAAATAATGTTGGTGCAACCTGTGTGGCTTATCCAGATTTTAAAATGGCATCCTTTATCATGGGTGTAACCGCCTCAATTGCATGGGATCAGGCAAATTCAACAATTACTTATGCCTTTAAGCATTTATCTGGCGTTGGTGCAACCGTTGAAAATACTTCTCAGGCAAATGCTTTAGACGGTCACAAAGTCAACCACATGGGCAACTTTGCTACACGTAACGATAACTT
>NZ_JBGVMC010000347.1:0-3611 GCF_045124615.1 Succinivibrio sp. | reverse complement strand
CAGAGAACGTGATCTGATTACTTTATCAAAGATTAAAAACTACCCTGTTCTGCCAAAGGGGCTGTGCGGTTTTGGTGAAGATCAGCAAAGAAGTGCTATGAATAAGATGATAAAGCAGTGGGATAAGGAATATCCAAAACGTGCAGATATCGTATTCAAGGCTCTAAAGAATGTTGCCCCTTCCCATCTTCTAGATAAAGAGCTATTTGATTTTACAAAAATATCTAATGGGCCAAAGGTAAAATGACTGAGATTTCAATTAAGTTCAATGTTCCAACTCTAGGAAGATTTAAATTTCACTTTTGATGAGATGTCATTTTTTATAAAATATAAAATTATGAAATTTGATTTATGAAGATAAGAATTTCATTTCCTAGCTAAATATTATTTTATTCCATCTAAATTCAAGGAAAATCAGCTATGATTGCAAATATGCTCAAATGTTTTAAAGAGCAATCTAAACAAGAATATCGATCTGATATTGATGGATTAAGAGCTATTGCCTGCATAAGCGTCGTTATTTTTCATGCTTTTCCTGAATATTTAAAAGGTGGCTTTGTCGGTGTCGACATATTCTTTGTTATATCAGGATATCTGATATCCTCTATCATTTATAGAAATCTGTTTGATATTGAAAATCCAGGTAAGTTACATCTTATCGATTTCTACATAAAACGTGTAAGACGAATTTTTCCTGCACTGATTACAATACTTTGCACAACTTTAATTCTAGGATACTTTGTACTTCTTCCTGAAGAATATATGCTACTTGGAAAACATGTTTTTGGTGGTTCTCTATACATCAATAACATAATGCTATTTTTTGAAAGTGGCAGTTATTTCAATCCTGAATCAAATGCTAAGCCATTACTACACTTATGGTCATTAGGTGTTGAGGAGCAGTTTTATTTAATCTTTCCAATTTTCTTATGGATAATCTATAAAACAAGACAGAATTTTATTCTTGTACTTACTATATTTACTATTACTTCTTTTGCTCTTTGTAAGATTGAAATATCAAACCACAATCAATCTGCAGCATTTTATCTACCGTGGTGTAGATTTTGGGAATTATCCATAGGAGCAATACTCTCATATATTGTTTTCTACAAAAAAGATTTTATAAACAATATAAAATGTCTCTTAGAAAAAGTAGTCATAAAAAGAGTTTTATTCAAAAATGCCAATGCTCAAGTAAATGAAAATATTCTGAACAATATTCTTTCCATTATTGGCTTGACTCTTATTATTATCGCTATAGCTACAATAAAGAACAATTATAAATTTCCAGGAACAAAAGCTCTCCTTCCTGTTTTGGGTGCAATATTTATTATTGCAGCTGGCAAAAAAGCATTCATAAACAGATACATTCTTTCAAATCGAATTTTTGTGTTTTTGGGATTAATTAGCTATCCATTATATCTATGGCATTGGCCTCTTCTTTCATTTGCATATGTATGTGACAATTTTGAACCTAAAGCCTGGATAAAAATCATAGCTATAATAGCTGCAATTGGTCTTTCCATATTGACTTATTTATTTATAGAACCACCTTTAAGATATGGAAAAAGAAAGATATTTAGCCTTATTTTTTTATTGTCATCATTATATTGTATTGGCTTTATAGGATTTATTATTACCATTTCTCTTCAAAAAGAATACAAATATGAAGAAGAGAAAAACAGCACATTATCAGCAGAACTTCTTAAAAGAGAAAATGAGTGTCAGTTAAAATTCAATAAATGGAATATAAAAACAGATATTCCAAACTTCTGGTTTTATATAATTTCATGTAAAATGAAATCTACAGAGGATAATATTGCTTTAATAGGAGATTCGCATGCTGGCACCTATTATTTAGGTATGGCAAATTTATTTCCTGACAGAAAAATATCTGTTTTTCCTGAAGAAAATGCAGCCCCTTTTTATGATGTCAGAACAGGTGCTCGTGATACTGAACCATTCAGAGAAAACTACAAGAACATAAATAAAGCTCTTGACTATATAAGAAACAATAATAGCTATAAGGTTGTTATACTTGCTCATACCCCATTATCATCATATTATGATACAGAATATATGGGAACAGACATCAATCTTCCTTATTCGAAAGCAAATTCTTTTCCTACATTAAAAATAGCAATTAAAAAAACTGTAGATAAACTATTATCTTCTGGCAAAAAAGTAATTTTTACTCTAGATAATCCTGCTTTACCAAATAGAAAAACTAATTGTGTATATAGACCTATTACAATTTCTTTCAAACCTAAATGTGAATTTGACAAGCAATTCTATACAAACACAATTGAAATTCAGGAATATAACCGTTTTATAAAAAATCTAATAAATACTGATTATCCTGATGGCAATGTTGACTTCGTTGATTTAGCACAAATTTTGTGTGATGAAAATAAGTGTTATGAGGGAATTAATAATAAGCCTCTTTACAAAGATCAGAATCACGTAAATCAGGAAGGATCAAATCTTGTTGCCCCCAAAATTATACAAAAAATCGATAAAATGTTAGCTAACTAACTTTTCTTGATATAATACACAAAAAATTTTTGAACATATTTGAGGAAATATTTGATGAGCGCATTAGTTTTAGGTCATAAGAATCCTGATACAGACTCAATCGTTGCTGCATTAGCTTATGCACACGTATTAAACGCAAGAGGAATTGAGGCTACTGCAGTAGCTCAGGGCGAAGCTGCTCCTGAGACACAGTTTGTTTTAGACAAATTCAATCTTAAGGCACCTTCAGTTGTAAATTCTGTAGCTGGTAAGGATGTTTATCTTGTAGACTACTCTGATCTTGCTCAGGCACCTGTTGATTTCAAGGATGCAAAGTTACTTGGTATCGTTGATCACCACAAACTAGGTGATGTTACATCTGATTCACCTCTTGAGTGCTGGATTCAGCCATACGGCTGTTCAAATACTGTAATTAAGATGGTTGCAGATTTCTACAATGTATCAATTCCTGCAGATATGGCAGGTGCTATGGTATGTGCAATCCTATCTGACACTGTATTATTCAAGAGCCCTACCTGCACTGAATATGACAAGAAGGCTGTTGAAGAATTATCAAAGATTGCAGGTATTAACGATGTTGAAGCTTTAGGCATGGAAATGTTCAAAGCAAAGTCAAATCTTGATGCATCTGCACGTGATTTAATCTTCCGTGACTTCAAAGACTTTGACATGGGTGGCAAGAAGATAGGCATCGGTCAGTTAGAGCTTATTTCTCTATCAATGGTTACCCCTGAATTAAAGGCATCTTTAGTTGCAGAGTTAAATGCTGTTAAAGCTGAAGGTCGTCACTCTGCAGTATTAGTACTGACAGACATCATGAAGGAAGGCTCAGAGCTTTTATTAGCATCAGATGATGAGAATACAATCATCAATGCTCTTGGTACAAAGAAGGCTGATGTTATGTGGATGCCAGGTGTAATGAGCCGTAAAAAGCAGGTTGTACCACCACTGCAGGCAGCTTTCAAAGCTTAATTAGCTTTTCATCATAAACTGATACTTAATATATAATATCAGTATTAAAAAGATTGACTGGATTTAGAATTATCTAACCAGTCAATTTTGTCATAATGTATTGT
>NZ_JBGVMC010000346.1:0-7515 GCF_045124615.1 Succinivibrio sp. | reverse complement strand
GATCGTTTGTTCTTGAAAGATAGTATTTAGCATCTTTTTTCATAGAAAACAGCCTAGAATCAGTTGATTATCTTAATATTATAAGTTTGGCTAATCAGTCAGACAAGCTTCATCAAATTTATATACACCATTTAAAAAATCAATAATTTCCTGTGAAGCCTTTGTTTTATCTTTTGATATTTCTTTTTTTAGTCTGTCTATCATATTATCTGACAGTGCCTCAATACCTTCATCGTTTAGAATATCAAGAATATCACTGATTTTTTCATAACTTTCAGGCAAGAGCTTTTTTAAACGACAAATTCTGTCTTTTTCTATTGTATCCTCATCAAGTCCCTTATAACAGCTTAAAAGACTTTCAAGGGCAACTTCATTTAGTTTGCATTCAAGCATTGGATTTACAGCATGTGACAGTACGATACCATCAAGATCCGATCTGTTTTTAAAAGGCCTTGTATATATATGTTTGCTTATGAATTTACCGTCATTAACTGGATAATTATCCCAAAGAGTTACCTTTCTTCCCCAAAGAGCGTTTGCCTTTTCAATATCATCTTTTGTAATTGCCTTTGATAAAACCCTGTTGCCAGTCCAGAAAATCTCAATTGACTTATCAAGATCCTTTACAATATCCTCATAATAGTGCACTGGTCTTTGCCCGAATACTTTATCTAGTATCGGATCAAAGGTGTAATATGTTGGGCAGAAAATGAGTCTTACAGTGCTGTTCTTCTTTGTAAGGTATGAGTGAACCTCTTTGATTATTTCGTTTTGCTTTTTGCCTTCTTCATTTGTATACAGGCTGATATCATCAAACAAAATAGCGATGATTTTTGTATTTGTATTCTCTAAAAGCCAGTCAATCTTATCTATAAGTACATTAAGCAGTCTGTCTTTTTCTTTTGTAATTTGCAAAGGTGAAATACCGACACCAAAATCTAGATTGAGCTTGGTACACATCTCACTCATATGTACTAAAAGCTCTGTTTTTGCACTGTCAAATGGCTTTTGCCATTCACGTCTTAGGGATTTATCATTTTTAGGTGCATAAATATAGTATGAGTATCCTTTATCAGAGATGAAGCTCATAAGCTCATCTCTTTGTTCCTTTTCATACAGTCTTCCGTAAAAGCCTTCTATAATCCCTAAAGTTGTTTTCATAATCAGCCTATCTGCAAATGTTTCTTTGCTAAATGTTATCAAAAAATTTATAACAGAATATTACTATTTGATTATTTTACAATTTAGTGATTTTTGAACATGTTTGCTAATTGATAGAATCAATAATTATTTGTATAATGTTCAAGTTTGTGTGGACGCATGTCACAGTTAATGTACATCCGATGCGTCAAGTTGTTTTTATTGCTGCAACCTATAGAGGTAAAAGATGCAGGTTTCAACCGAGAAAAAAGAGGGTATTTTAAACCTCATTACTGTTACTGTGCCAGCAGAAGATGTTAAGAGTGCACGTAGCAACGTATTTAAGAATTATGCAAAGAACGCAAAGATTGATGGTTTCCGTAAGGGCCACATTCCAACAGCTGTTCTTGAGAAGAATTTTTCAGCTCAGATCAACGGTGATACTTTAGATCGCGTAATCAACGACAATATCTACAAGGCTATCCAGGAATCAAAGCTAAAGGTTGTTGATATCGTTAAGGTTGACTTAAAGAGCGGTGATGCAACTTCAGAAGTTGTTTTCGAGGCTGAGGTTGAGGTATATCCAGAGTTAGAGTTCAAGGCTCTTGAAGACTTAAAGTTAAAGAAGATCGTATCAGAAATCAATGATGCTGATATCGATAATATGGTTGAGACTCTTCGTGAGCAGCAGGCTAAGTGGCAGGTTCAGGATGATGCTACTGTAGCTGAGAAGACCCGTGCTTCAATCGACTTCTTAGGTCGTTGCGACGGTGTTGAGTTTGAGGGCGGTAAGGCTTCAGATTTCAACTTAACCATCGGCGAGACCTCAATGATCCCAGGCTTTACTGAGCAGATCATGGGCCACAAGGCTGGTGACAAGTTCACTATCAACGTTAAGTTCCCTGAGGAATACCACGCTGAGAATTTAAAGGGTAAGGACGCAGAGTTCGACATCACTGTAAATTCAGTATCAGTTAAGGTATTACCAGAAGTTAACGAAGACTTCATTAAGTTATTCAACCTGAAGGATGCTACTATGGAGACCTTCAGAGCAGAGCTTAAGAAGAACATGGAGCGTGAATTATCACGTGCATTAACCAAGAAGAATTCAGACTTAGTATTTGACGCTTTAGCAGCTCAGTACGGTGAATTCGATGTTCCACAGCAGTTCGTTTCAGAGCAGCACAAGGCAATCTTAGCTGAGGTAGAGAACTACTTCAAGCAGTACGGCATGAAGAGCCTACCAGAGCAGTTCAAGAAGAATCCTCAGTACTTAGAGGATGCTAAGAAGCGTGCTCGTTTAGGCGTTATCTCATCAGTTGTTGCTGATAACTTAAACTTCAAGGAAGCATCTGATGCTGCTGTTGAGGCTGAAATTAAGTTAATCGCTTCAGCATACGATGAGCCAGAGAAGGTTGTTGAGCAGATCAAGGCTGACAAGCGTTCATTTGCACAGTTCAAGGCTGCTGCATACGAGCACGAGTTAATTGCTAAGATCTTCGAAAAGGCTCAGGATGGCGAAGACAAGAAGTCATTCTCAGAGTTAGTAGGTCGCTAATCTACACATAATAATAAGGAGCTGACACAATATGAACTTTGAAGCAGAAAAAATGGCATCAACATTAGTGCCTATGGTTATCGAGCAGACTGCTCGTGGCGAGAGATCTTTTGATATATACTCTCGACTGCTCAAAGATAGAGTTATTTTCTTAACCGGTCAGGTTGAGGATCATATGGCTGATCTAATTGTGGCTCAGCTCCTTTTTCTAGAATCAGATGATCCTGATAAGGATATTTATCTGTATATCAATTCTCCAGGTGGCGTAGTAACTGCTGGTATGGCAATTTACGACACTATGCAGTACATCAAGCCAGATGTATGCACATTATGTATGGGTCAGGCATGCTCAATGGGCTCATTCCTGCTTGCAGGTGGAGCTAAAGGCAAGCGTTATGCGCTGCCAAATGCCAGAATCATGATTCATCAGCCTTTAGGTGGTTTCCAGGGCCAGGCTACAGATATTATGATTCATGCTCATGAGACACAGAGGATCAAGGATACTTTAAATGGTCTTCTCTCAAAGCACACAGGTCGTCCTTTAGAAGAGATTGTTAAGGATACTGAGCGTGATAATTTCATGAGTGCTCAGGAAGCAAAAGAATACGGTCTTGTTGATAATGTAATTACCAGCAGAAGTGAAATAATTCTTGAGAATAAGGACAACTAATTATGAGTGAGCAGACTAAAAATACATGTTTATTCTGCGGAAAATCTTCTTCAGAAAATCGTAAACTGATTAAAGCTCGTGATGGTATCTGCATTTGCTCAGACTGTATCACTAAATGTTATAAAATGCTTGAAACCAAGGGATTCGGTAATAAAGAGAATTCCTCATCAGGCATTGATCTTGACAATATTCCAACTCCGCATGAAATTGCAAAACATCTTGATGATTATGTAATCGGTCAGGAAGATGCAAAAAAAGTATTATCTGTAGCTGTATATAACCACTATCAGCGTTTAAAGCATGCAGATAATGAATCAGGAGTTGAACTTGGAAAATCAAATATTCTGCTAGTTGGTCCAACAGGTTCAGGTAAAACACTGCTTGTTCAGACATTAGCAAAATTCTTAAATGTTCCTTTTGCAATTTCTGATGCTACAACATTAACTGAAGCTGGTTATGTTGGTGAAGACGTTGAGAATGTTATTGTACGTCTGCTTCAGAATTGTGATTTCGATGTTGAGAAAGCTCAGAAGGGTATTATCTACATCGATGAAATTGATAAGATTGCAAGAAAGTCAGAAAATGCGTCAATTACACGTGATGTATCTGGTGAAGGTGTTCAGCAGGCATTGTTAAAGCTTGTTGAAGGTACTGTTGCATCAGTTCCACCAAATGGTGGCCGTAAGCATCCACAGGAAAAGAATATCGAAGTTGATACTTCTCAGATCCTGTTTATCTGCGGTGGTGCATTTGATGGACTTGAAAAGATTGTTGAAAAGCGTGTTTCAAAAAAAGCCGGTATTGGTTTTGGCGCTGAAGTATTTGGTAAGGATGAGAAGCTTACCTTATCAGATAAGTACAAGAAAGTTGAACCTGATGATCTTGTAAAGTTTGGTATCATTCCTGAATTTGTTGGTAGATTACCTGTAATTACAGCATTATCAGAGCTTAACAGAGAAGAGTTAATTCGTGTTTTACGTGAACCTAAGAATGCTATTCTTCGTCAGTATGAGGAAATGTTCAAGTTTGAAGATGTAAAACTTGAGTTTACACAGGAAGCATTAAACGCAATTGCTGATACTGCAATTAAGCGTCATACGGGTGCACGTGGACTCCGTTCTGTTGTTGAAGGTCTTCTTTTAAACACAATGTTTGATATACCTTCAGTTAAGGATGTTGAGAAGGTTGTCGTTGATAAGAATACTGTTGAAAATCACGAAGAGCCTTTAGTTGTTAAGAAAGCTGATTTCGAGATGGAATCAATTTCTTAGTATAGGACAGTGTTTTTAAGGCTCCTGTTTGTCTTGAAACAGGAGCTTTTTTGTCTTTTAAATGTATAAAATTTATAATAATATAATACAAAAGTTTATAAGCTCATTTTGGGCATCATAAAAATAAAAAAAGAGTAGTTATGGTTGCTAGAAGAAAGAAAACTGAAAGTACAAAAGTAAGTTCAGATAAGAAAAAATCAGAATATCTGCTGCCGCTGATTTCTCTGCGTGCTCTTATTATTACACCAAATTCAAAGCTTCAGATCACTGCTGCTAGAAGAAGTTCAATTCAGGCCTTTAAAGAGGTAAACAGACCTGAATCTGAGTACGATAATGTTGCAGTATTCTGTCAGACAAATGAAGCTGATGAAATGCCTAATTTTGATGGTCATATGAAAACTGGTGTTTCATGTGAACTGCAGTCTCTGACAGAAAAGAATGATGGTACAGTCTCTTGCTTAATTCAGGGATTCAAGAGAATAAAGCTTCTAGAGATCATTGAAAATAACGATCTGCCATACAGATTAGCAAGAGTTCTTGATGTTGAGGAGGAGCAATGTGATCCTCAGGAAACTGCAAGTACTCTTAATGTACTTAAATCATGTCTTAACTATGCAATTGATAATTCATCTAAGACTGTGAAGAATCTTGTTGAAAGATCAGTTCCAAAACACCTTGTAAAAACAATTCTTGAAGAAGAGAATCTGTCAAAGCTTACTGATTTGCTAACACAGATCCTTCATTTAGATACAAGTGTTAAGTATTTACTTCTATCTTCAAATAATCCTGTTGAAAGAGGTCGTATTCTTATCAGTAGCCTAAATGGTTACTCATACCAGACTGAGCTTGAAAATAGAATTATTGATGTTGCAAAACGCTCAATGGAAAAGAATCAGAAGGATTATTTCCTCAATGAGCAGTTAAAGGCAATTAAAAAAGAGCTTGGCATATCTTCTGGTGATGAAGAAGATATTGTTATGTTCACCAAGCAGAATAAAGAGCTTGATGCACCAGAGTATGTTCATGAGCGTATTTCTCGTGAAATCAGAAAGCTTGATGCAATGTCAACAAACTCTTCTGAATATACAACTGTAAGAAACTATATTGAAACTTTATTGTCACTTCCTTGGAACAAGAAGGATGATGTAAAGATAGATCTAAAGAAGGCACAGGAAATCCTTGATAAGGATCATTATGGTCTTTCAAAGGTAAAAGATCATATTCTTGAGTATCTTGCAGTTCTATCAAGAACAGAGAAACTATCAGGACCTATCATCTGTCTTATGGGACCTCCTGGTATTGGTAAGACATCTCTTGGTAAATCCATTGCAGCTGCGACAAACCGTCGTTTCGTAAGAGTTGCTTTAGGTGGTGTTTCTGATGAAGCTGAAATCAGAGGTCACAGAAGAACATATATCGGCTCACTTCCTGGCCGAATCATCTCAAATATGGCAAAGGCAAAGGTAAATAATCCTTTATTCTTACTAGATGAGATTGATAAAGTTGTTAACAGCAATCACGGTGATCCTCAGGCTGCATTGCTTGAAGTACTTGATCCTGAGCAGAACAGTACCTTTGAGGATAACTACATTGAGATTGAATATGATCTGTCTAATGTAATGTTTGTAACAACAGCAAACAGCTACAACATTCCTGCACCTCTTTTAGACAGAATGGAGGTTATTGATCTTTCATCATATACAGAGGATGAGAAATTCAATATTGCAAGAAAGCATCTTTTACCAAAGCAGCTTCGTCTTGCTAATGTAAAGGAAGATGAAATAACAATTTCTGATGAAACTTTAAGATATCTTGTGACCTATTACACTCATGAGGCAGGTGTGCGTCAGCTTGAAAGAACTCTTACAGAGCTTATCAGAAAGAGAATAAAGCAGGTAATGCTGTCTTCAAAGAAATCATCAAAGAGCAGTGAAATAACCATTGATGATGTCAAATCTATGCTTGGACCTGAAAAGTATGATTTTACATCAAAACTTAAGGATAACAAGGTAGGCGTTGTAAACGGCCTGTCATGGTCCACTTTAGGTGGTGATATTCTTCAGCTTGAAGCTGTTGCAAATACAGGTAAGGGTAAACATCAGCTGACTGGTAAATTAGGCGATGTAATGAAAGAGTCAATCACTACAGCTATTACAGTTGTAAGAACTTTAAGTGACTCCTTACACCTAAGTGAAGACTTCTTTGAGACATCCGATCTGCATGTTCATGTTCCTGAAGGTGCAGTTCCAAAGGATGGTCCTTCAGCAGGTATCGGTATGGTAACTGCTGTTGTATCAGCACTCACTGGAAATGAAGTGCGTTCTGATGTTGCAATGACAGGTGAAATTACCTTAAGAGGCGATGTTCTGCCAATTGGTGGCTTAAAAGAAAAACTTCTAGCTGCACTAAGAGGTGGCATCAAGACAGTTATGATCCCTAAGGATAATGAAAAGGATCTTTGGGATGTACCATCAGTAGTAACTGAAAAAATGAAGATCATGCCTGTAAGCCGAATTGAAGAGGTATTAAAAACAGCACTTGTAAATGATCCTTTTGAATTTAAGCCAACAACAAAATGGCTGTTTAAAGAAAAGAAATCAAAAAAGATCATTAAAAAAGAAAGTCTATCTGATTCAAACATAGTGGTATAGAAATGGAACAGGAAAATAAAGTTATTTTTGATGACGAGAAAAAGGAAGAGCCAAACAAGATTGATGAGGAAGTTACCTCAATAATCAAGGCTGCCGACAATCTTATAAACGTTCTGGAAAAGATAGCTCCTTCTATCAATGAGGGAAAGGTTGTTAACGAGGAGGCTTTTATGAAAGTAATCAAGCCTCTGTGTGTGAATGTAGAAAACACACTTCCTCAGCTAT
>NZ_JBGVMC010000345.1:0-11677 GCF_045124615.1 Succinivibrio sp. | reverse complement strand
GCAATACCAGCCTTCTCATCGAAGATAGAAGTGTGGGTGTTGCCTAAGAAGTCTGAAGAAACAACAGCTTCATCAGTGTAATCCATAATGCCCTTCATTGAACCTGAAACAGCGTTCTTGATAGCAGCACAGATGTCTTCGTATGAAGCACCCTTCTTTAAGGTACAGGTTAAGTCAACTACTGAAACGTCAAGTGTTGGAACACGGATTGACATACCAGTTAACTTGCCGTTTAACTCTGGGATAACCTTACCAACAGCCTTTGCAGCACCAGTTGATGAAGGGATGATGTTACCAGCAGCACCACGGCCGCCACGCCAATCCTTTAATGAAGGACCGTCAACAGTACGCTGAGTAGCGGTTGTTGAGTGAACAGTGGTCATTAAGCCCTGCTCTAAACCGAACTCGTCGTTGATAACCTTAGCTAAAGGAGCTAAACAGTTAGTGGTGCAAGATGCGTTTGAAACGATGTCCTGACCTGCATAGGTGTCGTTGTTAACACCCATAACGAACATTGGGGTTGAATCCTTTGAAGGAGCTGACATAACAACACGACGTGCACCAGCCTTGATGTGCTTACGTGCTAATTCGTCAGTTAAGAAGAAACCGGTTGACTCAACAACGTACTCTGCACCGATGTCGCCCCAGTTTAAGTTCTCTGGATCACGCTCTGCAGTGATACGGATGGTGTTGCCGTTTACAACTAAGTGACCATCTTTAACTTCAACCTTGCCCTGGAACTGACCGTGCATGGTGTCATACTTTAACATGTATGCCATGTAGTCTGGTGGTAATAAGTCGTTGATACCAACAACCTGAATACCTAACTCTGGACGATAGATTGAAGCACGGAATACGAAACGACCGATACGGCCAAAACCGTTAATACCAATTTTAATAGTCATATTTAATGTTACCCGTAGTTAACAATTGACGAAAAATAAAAAAAATACAGTAAAAAGATACTCTATTTACTAACTTTGTCAAGTTTGAGCACTTTTTACTACTTTCATGAAAGTGCTTTTTTACAAAGCTGTAAAAGTTTAAACAATTTCAAAGAAATTTTAAATATTTTTTTGAAAATATTTTGTAAAAAACAGTTTTTTATTGTTCTGTAAGTGTGTATGCAAAAATAACTTATTGAATTAAAAGTATAAAAAACGTTAATTTTTTACAAAAGACTTAATGAGAAAATTTATTGTTTGAAATAACGTTTGCTGTATTTTGGTGAATAAAAAATTACTACTTGATTTTCTTATAAAAAAGATGAGATGTGTCACAAAAGTACAGAATTTGAGCTTCGTCAATATACAATATTAAACATTTTTGAATAAAAATAACAAAATCGGACTTACATCATATTTTTTTATAAGAATTTGCCTAAAAAGCCTTATTTTATGTGCATATTTGCAGAGATTAATTTATCATATATCTTTGAGCTTACTATTACTAAAAATATGAGCTTGGCAAATTCATTTAGACAAATTAAGAAAATTAAGTGGTACATTCCATGATAGACATACAGAAATTAGCAGATGACAAAGGCGTAGCTAGATCATATATCGATGCGAACAATGTTCTGCAGCATATTGATGGCGAGTATCGTAAGAACGCACTTGAGATTCTAGGTTATCCAGTAAATGACCAGAAGGCTCTTGAGAAGGTTCTTACTGAACAGAAGAGAGCTACCTTCAAGAATATGGTTGATCCTGTAACTGTTATCAACGATCAGGATTTCAAGCAGTTCTATTTCAGAATCGAAGAGAGTGCTTCTGAAGATGAGAATGCAACTGTAACAGTTGTTGTAAAGTTAGAAGATGGTAGAAAGATTGAGAATACCGTTCTTCTTTCAGAAGTTGAAATAGCTCAATACGAAACCTTTGAAGGTGTTACCTATGACACCCGTCGTTACAAGCTAATTTCACATTTCCCATATGGCTATCATGAATTATCAGTAAGCGTAAATTCTAAGAATGTAAACAAAAAATCAGCTGTAATGAGCCTGATTGTTACCCCTTACAAGATGTATCTTCCAGAGGAAATTGCATCAGGTAAGCGTGTTTGGGGTGTAAGCTCACAGTTATATTCAGTTCGCTCTCACAGCAACTGGGGTATCGGCGATTTTGCTGATTTAAAACAGCTTCTTTTAGGTGTTAAAAAGTGTGGTGGCGAGTTCGTTGGTTTAAACCCAATGCACGCAGGCTATCCATATGATCCAAATTCTGTAAGTCCATATTCACCTTCATCAAGAAACTATATCAATATCGTATATATTTCTGTAAATGATGTTCCAGAATTACTAAACTGCCCTCAGGCACAGGAACTCATTCATTCAGAGCAGTTCCAGCAGAAACTTCGCGTATTAAGAGAGAAGGAATATGTTGATTACCGCGGCGTTCTTGAGTGCAAGTTAGAAGCTTTACGTTGCATCTTTGACAATGTAAAGGTTGACGACAAGCGTTCAAACAGAGGTCTTAAGTTCTTAGACTTCGTAGAGCAGGGTGGCGAGGATCTTCAGAACTTTGCAACTTATGATGCTCTTATGAAGCACTTCCACGATGAAGGTAAGTTCGTAAACTCATGGGAACAGTTCCCATCTGAGTATCATGATATTCACTCTCCATTCGTAAAAGCATGGGCAAAAGAGCATGAAGCAGATGTTAAATTCTTCTGCTACTTACAGTTCCTAGCATCAGAGCAGTTAACTGCTGCTTATAAGGCTGCTAAGGAAGCTGGCATGCTTATTGGTACATACCGTGACCTAGCTGTTGGTGTAGCAAAGCAGAGCTGCGACGTATGGGGTGATGTTGCTAAGGTATTCAGAACAAAAGGTTCTATCGGTTGTCCTCCAGATCCACTAGGCCCTCTAGGTCAGAACTGGGGTCTTGCTCCTATGTCTCCTGAGGCATTAAAGCAGAATGCTTACAAGCCACTTATCAGAATGTATAAGTCAAACATGAAGTCATGTGGTGCAATGCGTATCGACCATGCTGCAGGTTTATACAGATTATGGCTGACTAGAGTAGGTGATCCTGCATCTAAGGGTGCATATGTTCACTATGATTTACATGATCTTCTATCAATCCTTTCATTAGAGTCACACAGAAACAAGTGTCTTCTAATCTGTGAGGATTTAGGTACTATTCCTGTAGAGTTAACCAAAGCTTTAAGAGCTTATGGTGCTTTATCTTATAAGACCTTCTTTGATGGCGTAGCAGAGGATGGTGGCTTCATTGCTCCTAAGGATTATATTGCTGAGGCAATGTCTGCATTAACAACTCACGATATGCCAACATTAGTAGGTTGGTGGAACTACTATGACTTATCATTAGGTCAGCAGTTAGGTATCTACAAGCCAGAAGAGGCTCAGGCTCTTCAGAATGCAAGAGCAGTTGCAAAACAGCGTATTCTTGACAGTATGCACGGCTTAGGTTCTATTGCTGATACATATCCAAGAAATGTTGCTGATGCAAAGATGGATGATGTTCTATCAACTGCAATGCAGGTTCACTTATGCTCAGGCTCTTGCTATCTGTTCAGCTCACAGGTAGAAGACTGGATCGGTGTTGATAAGCCTGTAAATATCCCTGGTACCTTAGATGAGTATCCAAACTGGAGAAGAAAGCTTACTAAGGATCTTGAGGATATCTTCGAGGATAAGAAAGTTCTTGCAATGACCAAGGCTATGACCGAAGCAAGAAACAGCTAATAAAAACAATACAATAAATATTAGGAGTGTACGTTCAATGTTAATTGACGATTTAAATAATGCCAGAGTTGGCAATCCTTTTGAAACATTAGGTCTTCAGAAGGTTGAAGGTCAGGATGGTTATGTTTTAAGAGCATGGCTTCCTGATGCTAAGGGTGTAGATGTATATACAATTGATGGCAAGAACAAGGTTGCAACTTTAAATCTCGTAAACCCAGATGGTTTATTTGAGGCTCAGTTGAATGTGGATCAGTCATTCCACTACATGTTCAAGGTGTACTATCAGGACTCACAGGTTGATGTGATCGATCCTTATCAGTTCCGTGATGAGGCTTTCTATGGCTTATCAACCATGAATGAGGATCCTGCAAATATCTATAAAACCTTAGGTGCTCAGCTTATTGAAGTAGAGATCGACGGTGTAAAGATTAAGGGTACTAAATTTGCTGTATATGCTCCATCAGCTACTGCTGTAAGTGTTATCGGTGACTTCAATTTCTGGGATGGCCGTCGTTTACCAATGGCTCGTTCTTTATTAGGTCACTGGGTATTATTCGTACCAGGCTTAGGTGCAGGCCTTCGTTATAAGTATGAAATCAAGGATCCATATGGTAACAGACTTCCTCATAAGGCTGACCCTGTTGGATTCTTCCATGAGCAGTATCCTTCATTTGCTTCTATTATTTCTGATCAGAACAGCTATACATGGCACGATCAGGAGTGGCAGAAGTCACAGCTTAATAACAAGCTTGAGCAGCCAATCTCAATCTATGAGCTTCACTTAGGTTCATGGAAGCGTGATGAGAATGGTCAGCCTCTATCATACAGAGAGCTTGCTGTTGATCTGTTAAATTACGTCAAGGAAATGGGCTACACTCATATTGAGCTTATGCCAATCATGGAGCATCCTTTTTCAGGATCCTGGGGTTATCAGCCAACAGGTTTATTTGCTCCAACATCAAGATTTGGTTCAATCGATGACTTCAAGTTCTTCGTTGACACATTCCACCAGAATGGTATCGGTGTTATTCTTGACTGGGTTCCAGCACACTTCCCAACAGACGCTTTTGGTCTAGCTAAGTTTGATGGTACCTGTGTTTACGAATATGAGGATCCACGCCGTGGCTGGCATCCTGACTGGAATTCATTAATTTATGATTTCGGCCGTGATACAGTTCGTCGTTTCCTTATCGCTTCTGCATTAGTATGGCTTGATAAGTACCACATCGACGGTCTACGTGTTGATGCCGTAGCTTCAATGCTTTACTGGGATTACTCAAGAAAAGATGGTGAGTGGATCCCTAATGTTGATGGCGGTAACATCAACTATGAGGCTGTAAGCTTCTTAAAGTGGTTCAATGAAGAGGTATACAAGAAGTATCCTCATGCAATGACCATCGCTGAAGAATCAACTGCATTTACCGGCGTTTCACGTCCAACCTATGCAGGCGGTTTAGGCTTCGCATTCAAGTGGAACATGGGCTGGATGCATGACTCTCTTGAGTATATGCAGACAGATCCTTTCTTTAGAAAGTATCACCATGGTGAAATGTCATTCTCAATGATCTATGCATACAATGAGAATTTCGTTCTTTCAATTTCTCACGATGAAGTTACTCACGGCAAGCATTCTCTGTTATACAAGATGCCTGGTGATGAGTGGCAGCAGGCTGCAAACCTACGTGCATACTTAGGTTTCCAGTATGCTCATCCTGGTAAGAAGTTAAACTTCATGGGTTCTGAATTCGGTCAGGGCTCAGAGTGGAACGAGGCAAGTCAGTTAGACTGGTGGTTACTCAAGTATCCAAAGCATCAGGGTTTGCAGAAGCTTGTTAAGGATCTGAACAATCTATACAGACGCGAGCCTGCATTATGGAAGACTGACTATGATCCAGAATCATTCAGATGGCTTGATGTAAATGACGCTGAGCACAGTGTATTTGCAATGATGCGTTCTAATGGTGATGACCATATCTTCTCTGTTACAAACTTCACTCCAGTACCTTATGTAGCATATCGTTTAGGTGTGCCAGAGCCAGGTACCTATGAGGTGATTTTTGATTCTGACAGTAAAGAGTACTGGGGCAGTGGCTACGGTACAGGATCAGTGAAAGTAGTTGCTTCAAATATCTCATGGCAAAACAATTATCATTCAATTGTTCTTGACCTTCCTCCTTTATCAACTATCTTCATCAAGAAGGTAGACGAAAAAAAAAATAAGCTAGAGGATAAAAGTGAGACAGCAGCTCCTAAGGTAGAGGCAAAGAAGTCAACTGCAAAGAAGGCTACTCAAAAGACTACTACTGAAAAGAGCTCAACTTCAAAGAAGGCTGCTGAAAAGAAGCCTTCTGAAAAGAAGACTGCAACAAAGACTGCATCTAAGAGTGGCGATGCAAAGAAAGCACCAGCAAAGAAGAGTACAGCAAAATCTTCAACTGCTAAAGCTTCAGGCACTGCAAAAAAGACTGCATCTAGCAAATAAAAATGATTGATCAAAAAAGCTACATGGTTGAAAGGCCATGTGGCTTTTTTTATTATATGAAAAAGAAAGATTTTTCTTGATTGATGCTAGAAAATTAAAAAAATAGAAATTGATTTTCTTGCAATAAGTAAATTGCTTAACTAATCTTAAAAAGAATAATTACAAATAATAAAGTGAAGACCTTATGAAATCACAGAGCACAGACATAGATTTAAGACTACTTCCATTAGGCGCAACACCAAAAGATGGCGGTTGCTATTTTGCAATATGGGCACCTAATGCTTCCTCAATCATTCTTCATATCTATACCAAAGATGAAAAGGAAATTACCAAAATTCCTTTAAAGGAAAAGCGTGGTGGTGTATGGTATGGTTTTGTTTCTGGTGTTAGCGTAGGTGATTTATATGCCTATGAAGCTCTTGGTGAATACAGTCCTGAAAAGGGTCTGTTCTTCAAAAAGGACAGATATCTTGTAGATCCATATGCAAAGGCTTTATCAAAACCTTTTACCTATAACATGAACAATTATCTTCATGACAATGCCAACTTTATTCCAAAGGCAATTGTTGTGAATAATGACTTTGACTGGCAGGGAGTAGAAAAGCCTACTTTCGGTCGTGATTCTCTTATTATCTATGAGTGCAATGTAAAAGGTCTTACAGCAATACATCCAGATGTTCCTGTAAATCACAGAGGTAAATATCTTGGTGTTATACACGATAGTGTAATAAAGCATTTAAAAGATCTTGGTATTACAGCAGTTCAGTTTAATCCTATTGCTGCATTCATATCTGAACCTCATTTGGTTAAGAAAGGATTAGTAAATTACTGGGGATACAATCCAGTCTGCTTTATGGCCCCAGATCCAAGATATGCTGTAAATCCATTAGACAGCTTGAACGAGTTTAGAACAATGGTTCGAGAGCTTCATCGTAATGGCATTGCAGTTATTCTTGATGTTGTATACAACCATACCGGTGAAGGTGGCAGAGGCGGTCCTGTTCTTAGCATGAAGGGCTTTGATGCTCCAAGCTACTATACATACAACAGAAATGCTGACGGTTCTCTCAACTGCAGAAGCTATAGAGATGTAACCGGATGTGGTAATTCAGTGAATGTTGATGCAAGACCAACATTAAATCTGGTTCTTGATTCAATGAAACACTGGATTACAGAAAACCAGATTGATGGATTCAGATTCGATCTTGGTGTTACCTTATGTAGAGAGACTCATGGTGACAGTTTCCATGAGTATGATCATAACAGCGCATTTTTAAAGTCAACTTTCTGTATTGAATCAATTGCAAGTTCTCTTCTGATTGCAGAGCCTTGGGATTGTGGTCCGAACGGTTATCGTTTAGGTCAGTTCCCTGCAGGCTGGTCAGAGCAGAACGATAAATTCAGAGATGCTGTAAGAAGATTCTGGAGAGGAGATAATGGTCTTATTGGACAGTATGCAACAAGACTTATGGGATCTCGAGATATCTTCACATCTTCATACAGATCAATTAATGCAAGTGTTAACTTTGTAACCTACCATGATGGTTTTACACTTGAAGATCTTGTTTCATATTCAACTAAATATAATGATTTGAACGGTGAGAATAATCTTGATGGAACCATGGAGAATTTCTCTTGTAACTGTGGTGTTGAAGGTCCTACAGATGATAAGGAAGTATTAGCCCGCCGTGATCTTTTAAAGAGAAACATGATGGCTAGTGTCATCATGGGACAGGGTATACCTCATATTCTCTCCGGTGATGAGCTTTGTAAAACACAGAATGGTAATAACAATGCCTACTGTCAGGATAATGAGATTTCCTGGAATAATTGGAATGAAACAACAAGAAGCAAGAATTTCAAAAAATTCATTTCAAGACTAAATAAACTAAGACGCTCTTCAAAAATGATAAGAGAGCTGACTCTTGCCGGTGATTATTATCATGTTGGCTCTAACAGCTATGAAGCTCATTGGTTTAAACCTGATGGAAGTGCAATGGATTCTGGAGCATGGAACGATCCAAATACAGATGCAATTACATTAACTGTCGGTACAACTGATAACAGTTTTGATACTGAACACTGGTGTTTTATCTTCAATCAGCATTACAAGGAAGTTGAATTTATTCTTCCTCCACCACCACTTGGATACAAGTGGATTGAGGTTGTTGATACATCAGATGAAACTGGAGCTCCTTCAAATGGAATTGAATCCTATGTAAGAAAATTAGACTGTCCATGTATTGTTGCTTATTCTCTTGCAAAGGAAGATCAAAATTCATTAGAAGAAGATGCTATAAAGGTCTTAAAAAAAGCTGGTAAGTATTAAAAATAGTATCGGATGTGTTTTTTTAGATATAAAAATATTCCAGCCTTAGCTGGAATATTTTTATGAGTTTAGTTGAAATCAACACTTACAGGGCTTATTGCCATCATACCTTTTTGAATATTAGGTTTATCTTTTGCACTCTTAATAACATCAAGAGTTAGTTTTAGATATTCATTAGGTATAAAAGTGTAAGCCTTTGAAGATAAAATTGTCTTTATCAGAGACATCCCGTTGTCGTCACCTGCTCCGATATGTACTACATTTACATTTGGATGTTTACGTCTTGCAAGCAGTTTCTTTTCTTTAACCAAAATCTGGTTAATATTTCCAATATTATCAACAAGACCAAGTTTCCTTGCATCATTAGCCAAGAAGATCCTACCTTCAGCAAAGTCCTTTGGATCTTTTAGTCTTAATTTATATTTGCTGTGCTTTACAAGAGTAAGAAACTTCTTGTAGGTAGACATAATCTGATATGCATATAAAACTCTGTTTTCCTCAGGCATTTTTTTTGCGATAGAGTAGTTTTCAAATTCGGATGTAGATACACCATCATGATATACGCCATGATCGTTCAGGAAAACATGAACATCGGGAATTACTGCAAAGACACCGATTGAGCCTGTAATTGTATCGTGTGTTGCGTAGATTGTATCTGCGGCAGTTGATATCCAGTATGCTCCGGATGCTGCAATAGAATTCATAGAAACAATAACTTTAACATTTTTTCTGTATTTAAAGTCATTAATCATTGCTCTGATACTTTCTGATGCTGTGACAGAGCCACCACCTGAGTTAATGTAAAAAATTAAAGTTTTCAGATCTTTGATTTTTTCAGCCTTTTTCAACTGATCTTTTATGTTTGCAGGTGTGAAGGCTTCTTTATTATCAGAATGATCTGTGATTGTTCCAATACCGTATATAACAGCAACAGTTGCTGTTGTTTTCTTTTTATTAGAAGACTTGCTGTCATGGTATTTTAGATAATCATCATACATGACATAAACTTTAGAAGGATTTGTTTTGTTTACGGCATATTTTTTTGCATATTCATGGGTTATAGTTATTTTATCCTTTAGATAATCTACAACCTGGCATTCATTTAAAAGCTTTGCTTCATCGCCATCAAATTTTGCAAGTAAATCTAAGTATTTTTGCTCATTTGAGAAAAGAGCACTCAGCTTATTTCTTTCATTCTTATTTGGAAGCTCCGATAGGTACTCTTCCCAAAGACCGTTAACAATGCCGGTATATTCTTCTTTTACTTCATCAGACATACTGTTTGATGTTAAAGGCTCAACAGCAGATTTATATGAACCAGCCTTTATTACAAGAGGTTTTATGCCAAAATTTTCAAGTGCATCTTTAAGATAAATATTTGATAAGGACATACCCTTGAAATTTAGATTGCCAAGTGGATGCAGAACAATTTTGTCGCAGGCGTTAGCAATAATGAATGCACCTTTTGTATAACTGTTTGAATAGGATGTAACTGTTAATGAAGGTCTTATCTTTTTAAGATTAGTTACTGCTTCAGCTATTCTTGATGCTGAGCTGAATGTAACTGAATACAGGTTGCTAAGATCAATAAAAATTTCTCTTACAGAATTATCCTTTGAGGCATACTTAAGGGCTCTTTCCACACTTAAAACATCAGTGCTGCTTGTATTGTTTAAGTTTTTTTCAAGCTCCTTTGCAAGTCTTGAATAACCATCTGATGGTTCAGGAGCATCGCTTATTGTTCCTGAAAGATTTAAAAAGAGCACAGGAGCTGATTTTTTGCTGACAGTAGCTACTTTCTGTAAATCAGCATTTTCCTCTACAAGTGAATCACAGGCTTTGATACCGATGATAGCCAGTAAAAGAATAATGATGAAAAGTGTGTTTAAAACAAGATTTCTAATAAATGTGATAGCAGAGCCTACAGCAAGCAAAGCCTTACAAAAACCGCTATGGTGGCCGTTATTAGATGTGTTTGCCTGAGTAGCATTCTTTTCAAAAGATGTATTGTTTTGCTGATTAGACTGCGAGATTATTGAATCTGACAGTTTTGTATAGTCGACAGTTTCTTTATTCATAATGATATTTCAATAAAAAAACAAGGCATGCCTTGTTTTTTTTACTAGATTTTTAATTATTACTTGTGCTTGGTGCCTTCAATAATTTTCATAACAGAGCCTACCATACCAGATACATCTGACAGGTTGTTTGGTACGATAAGTGTGTTATTTGTTTTTGCAAGTTTTGCAAAGGCTTCAATATACTGTTCTGCAACCTTCAGGTTAACAGCTGTGCTACCACCTTCAATCTCAGTTGCTTTTGCAATAGTTGCAATGGCCTGAGCTGTTGCGTTTGCAATTGCGATTGTAGCCTGAGCCTTACCTTCAGCTATGTTGATTTCAGACTGCTTTTCACCTTCAGATTTTGCAATTGCAGCTTCTCTTGCACCGTTTGCAAGATTGATCTGCTCTTGTTTTTTACCTTCAGATTCGAAAATAACAGCTCTCTTTTCTCTTTCTGCTGTGATCTGTCTTTGCATAGCCTGCAAAATAACAGCAGGTGGAGTTAAATCCTTGATTTCATATCTTAAAACTTTTACACCCCAGTTTAGAGCAGCTTCATCAATAGCAGATACAACCTGATTGTTTATTACATCTCTTTCTTCAAAGGTTTCATCTAAAACCATTTTACCAATGACAGAACGTAAAGTTGTCTGTGCAAGCTGAGTAATTGCAATAAGATAGTTAGATGTACCATAGCTTGCAAGTTTAGGATCTGTTACCTGAAAGTAGAGAATACCGTCAACAGTCAGCTGAGTATTATCTCTAGTGATACAAACCTGACTTGGTGTATCAAGAGGAATTTCCTTTAATGAGTGCTTATAGGCTACCTTATCAATAAATGGAATAATAAAGTTAAGTCCTGGATTTAAGATCTTGTGAAACTTTCCTAATCTTTCAATTACCCATGCAGTCTGCTGAGGGATAACATTAATAGCCTTGAATGCAAAAATCAGGGCTATAACAATAAATATAAGAGCGACAATCAGTCCGCTTGAAGTTGCTTCTTCAGTCATTTCCTTTCTCCTTTATTTTAAAACCAGTCGAGTTCCGTCAATTTTTTCTATTTTATGTTGTCCTTTTGTAATAGGAGCTCC
>NZ_JBGVMC010000344.1:0-6141 GCF_045124615.1 Succinivibrio sp. | reverse complement strand
TATCTAAAAAACATGGTTTGAAACTTTCAGAACTTGTCTCTTTGAACAAGCTTAAAAAACCATATTCTTTATATAAAGGACAGAAACTAAAAGTATCATCTTCAGATCTGTTAGCTGATAACGGTAAAAAGACTGTTCCTGTCAAGAAAACAAAAGAAGTGCAAAGTGTAGTTCCTGTAGCAGGACGAGAAGAGATTGTAACTACAGATGCTATGACATCAGCATCAATAGTAAAGACAAACAAGGTTGAAATAGTAAAAGGCAGAAGCAAAAAGGTTAAATCGATTGACTGGATGTGGCCTTGCAAGGGTAGAGTAATTGCAAACTTCTCATCTGCAAACAAGGGTATTGATATATCAGGAAGCAGAGGTCAGAGTGTAAATGCAGCTGCAGCAGGTCAGGTTGTATATTCGGGCAATGCGCTAAGAGGTTATGGAAACCTTGTGATTATCAACCATAACAATGAATTCCTGTCAGCATATGCTCATAACGATATGCTTTTAGTTAAAGAAGGCGATAAAGTTAAAAAAGGTCAGGTTATCGCAAAAATGGGTTCAACTGACACTGATTCAGTAAAACTCCATTTTGAAATAAGATATAAAGGAAATAGTGTAAATCCAAGAAACTATTTACCATAAAAAACAAACAATCAAACAACAAACATAAAGGCTAAAACAATGAATCAAAACAACGAACGCATCTCAGAGGATATTCAGGACGTAATAGTTCAGGAATCGAAAAGTAAAGACTACAGCGAAAAGCGTAGAAACTCTGAGTCAACCGATTTGCTGACAAATTATTTCAGCTCAATAAGACGTTTTCCGTTATTGAATTCAGAACAGGAGAATACAATCGGAAAGCGTGCAAAGGCAGGAGATAGAAGTGCTATTGATTTGATGATCACCTCAAATCTACGTCTCGTTGTTAAGATTGCAAAGAATTACAGAGCAAGGGGTGTACCTCTTTTAGATCTTATTGAAGAAGGTAATCTCGGTCTTATACATGCAGTGCAGAAATTTGAACCTGAAAGAGGTTTCAGGTTCTCTACATATGCAACCTGGTGGATAAGACAGAGTATTGAACAGGCAATTATGTGCCAGTCCCGCCTTGTTCGTCTTCCGGTTCACATCATCAAAGATATTAATGTAGTGATCAAGGCAAGGCGAGAGCTTCAGGAAAAGGATATTCTTCATACTGTGACTATTTCTGAGATTGCACAAGCAACCGGAAAAGATCCAGAAACTGTAAGAAATCTCCTTTCTTTACTTGAAGGTACAACTACACTTGATATGAATATCAAGAGTCACGACGATGACAAGGAGGTAAGCCTTCTTGATATTGTTCCAGATACAAAGGTGGAAACTCCTTTTGAACATGTGGATAAAAGAGAAATCGTTGAGATTGTAAGACAGTGGTTTGAAGGTCTTCCTGAAAAGCAGCAGATGGTTGTTCTTTACAGATTCGGTCTTAATGATGAGGAAGTTTTAACTCTTGAAGAGGTTGGTCAGAAGATAGGACTTACCCGTGAAAGAGTAAGACAGATTCAAAGTGAAGTTTTGAAGAGTCTTAGAAAAACCTTTGAATCTTATGGAATTGACAAGAGTGCTCTTGATAGAGAAAAAATAGTATAAAACAAATTAGGATATCTCTTATCTTTTTTAGTCAAACCATTAAAACCGCTTGAATCATTATAAATCCAGCGGTTTTATTGTATTAGCTTGCAGCTAATCCTTTTATACTTACTGCTATTTTGCCTAAAATGTCACAACAATGACTTTTGCTTTCGTTTCATCATTTTATATTTCCTATAATCAGATTATGAAACGGAGGATAATATGTTTGTAAAACCGCTAGAATGGTCTGATGATTATAATACCGGTGTTCCGATTGTTGATAATGCTCATAAAGGTCTGTTTCAGGTTGTAAGACGAATTACATCAATTCTTCTAGAAAACGATCCTGTAAAGAACAGATTTGTCTGTGAAGAAGCAGTAAAGTATCTTTTAGATTATGCAGTCAGACATTTTCGAGAAGAAGAAAATTTTATGCTAGAAATAGGATATAAAGGTTATCCTATGCATAAACACCTACATGATAATTTAAGAGAAGTAACGCTTCCTGCTCTTCAAAAGGATTTAGTTGAAAATGATTACAACATTGAATCTATATAGAGAACGGCGATCTGTCAAGCAAATAATTGGCTCTTGTTAAATTTACGGGGAATAGTTACCTAAGGGTAACTTGAAGTTGAGCAAACTCTAGGTACAAAAAGAGTGTTTTGTTACAATATTAGTGACGAAAAAAACATTGGACAAAACACTCATGATTAATTTTATTAGTAATGCAGATCTAGATCAACAAGTAACTTTAGAAGTTAAGGCAAATCTACCAAAGTTTATATTTGAAAACACGACCTTATTTAAAACAGAAGAAGGTTGGAATGGGCAGTGTTTCAATGGTGGATTGTTATTTACTAGAGATGATTTTATATGCCCTCATTGTGGTGGTGAATTAGAAATCCATGAAGTAGTGGTGCAAAGGCTAAGACACTTGTGTTTTGGACCTGAGATAACAGAGATTAAGTTCAGAAGAAGGCGCATGAAATGCAAGTGTTGCAATCGTTCTGTAATGCAGCACCTGCCATTTAAGGCAGATAATCATAAGATCACAAAAGATCTAGAGAATTACATTTCAGATTTGCTTGCTAGTAACTGTTATACCATAGTTGAGATAGCAGATCTTACGAAGGTTAGCAGACATATAATCAAGGACATAGATTTCAAGCGATTAAGGGGCTTATACACCGTCGATGGAAAGACGTTAATAAAGCCCGAAAGACAAGCTAGATTCATTGCTATAGACGAATTTAAACTGCATGACGGTCATAAGTTTGCAACACATATCATTGATTTAGAAACAGGTCATGTATTGTGGATTGCAAAGGGCAAAAAGAAGCAGGTAGTGTATGACTTTATTGAGCATGTAGGACTTGAATGGATGAATAATGTGCAAGCTGTAGCTTGTGACATGAACTCTGATTTTGAAGAAGCTTTTCTAGAGAAATGTCCTCACATACAGATAGTGTTTGACTTCTTTCATATAGTAAAGAACTTCAATGAAAAGGTTGTAACTCCAGTAAGAATAGCTGAGCAAAAAAGGCTTATAGATGAGGGAAAAGTTGAGCAAGCTAATAGCCTTAAAGGTAGTAAATATCTGCTTACAGCTAGTAGAAGTACTTTACGACAGAAAGATGAAGAAGCTAGAAGTGGCAAGGTTGTGCATAAAGGCTCAGAGCTATTTAAAACACCAAATGTTACTTTAAAAGAAGGCTATGAAAAACGCTATGATGAGCTGATAAAGCAGAATGAAATATTCTTTAAGTTAGATTGGGTTAAAGAAGCTTTAAATACCGCTAAAGGTTGCAATGATTATAAAAGACTGGGTGAATTGATAAATGAGATTGCAGCTTTCTGTAATGCAACAGAAAACCGATATTTCCAAAGGTTTGCTAAGCTTTTATTATCTCATTACACAGGAATTGTAAGCCGTGCTATTTACCATATATCATCAGGTAAAATAGAGGGCTTTAATAACAAGGTAAAAACGATGAGAAGGAATTGTTATGGTCTACCTGATGATGAATATTTCTTTCTCAAAGTTATGGATATTAGTCGTGCAAAAAGTAGGGAGAATTGTTAATGATCCCCACTTTTTTAACAAGAGCCAATATTTCAACAGACTGCGGATTTAACAATCAGTCATATTTTAGCAGGGCTTTCACGAAGCATTTTAAAATGAGCCCCGCTGAATACAGAAATAAACACTAATTGTTTTCAAAGAAGTTTATCAGCTTAACCTCTGGAGAGTATATTTCACCGTTAAGATACTTATCAACAATCTTATCGTTGTAGTAATCATATATAAGATGTAAATGGGAGACAGTCCAATCTTCACTAATCCATAATTTTCCATTTCTGCTTTGGGATAATGTTTTAATTTCTGAACAATTTTTTATGGATTTTAAGATTAAACATAAATCTCTACAGAGTTTTACAATAGCTTTATTTGCAACATCGTGCATTCTGTCTCCATACTCTAATGTTGGAACACTCTGATGCAAAATATCACCACCATCCAATCTTTTTGAAAGTCTGTGAACTGTCATTCCAGCCCAATTTGGTCTTAACAGATAAAATGGCCAAAACATGGTTGTACATCCTTTAAATTCTGGAGACAGTCCACCATGAATATTAAAAGATCTATCCTGATAACACTCTATGATTTGTTCAGAAATTTTATGAACGCCATAAGTAAGCAGGATATCAGATTTATTATCATTTAAGAATCTGAGAGTATTTTCTGAATTCAGATCATTCATTGTCACTTCCAAAAAAGGAACATTATTTTTTAATGAGGTTATATCAACTCCACCAAAAAATAAATTTTCTGATTCTTCTCTTATTTTAAAATGATTAATAAATAATTCTTTATCCTTATCAGACCATGTAGGATTAGGTCTTGGATTGAATGATTCTCTTTTTTCAATTACAAGAGCTTTTAAAAACCCAGCTTTGTATAATTCATTTGCAACATATAAATGTCTTGGATGAGATCCACACATAAATGAAACTTGCACTGTTATAAATTCTCTGAAATCAAATCCTTTTCCACTAGAATAGCAGTTATCTTTTCAATTTCTGCACTATCGCACCCAAGCTTCTTACTCATAGAATGTAAAGATACCGTTCCGTCAGCTAGATTTAGATAATTCATTACCTTTCCTACAAAATTATTTATCGAATTTATCTGCTGTTTCAATGAATTTGATTTATCGCAATCTTTATAACCGTTAGTATTTAAACTAGGATATAGATCATAATCACCCAGCTTAACTTCGCCAAAAGGATGGCGATTTATATAATATTTCTGCTCTTCTTCGAACTTCAATATAGCTTCAATCTGATTGCAGCTGCTAAACAGATTTTCAATTCCCATTAATTCTTTTGTATCAAGACTGTTGTGATATTCCTTATATTCAGCATACACAAGTCTTGCAACCTGACTTACAGGTAAATTAAAACCAGGTGAACAATACTGTCGTTCATCCGAACCAGATGATGCATCAAATGAATTTATTCTTAGATTTGTTGGTAAATTATTAATTGCAGAATCAAAAGAACCTGAGCTGATTTCCTTAGAAATAATATCAAAAGGAGAATTTCCTCTTCTTGATAGTTTGATTCTTAATGGTACATTTCCACCAAGACATGTAAGTACAAAACCAGCATGAAGATTTTTCTTCAGTTCTTCACCATGATCAGAAAGATAAGAAATTGCACCGATTGTCTCTGGTGTTATAACAAATCTGTAGGTATATTTTCTATTCTTCCAGTTCTTTATCCTGTTATATAGCATTGCAAGTACGATTGGACCTGACAATTCATTATTAGCCATAGAAGGATGACATAAATATGTTGACAGAAGAATTTCTTTTTTGCTCTGACCTTTTAAAACACATTCACCAACGACTAGTTTTCCTGGTTCAAATGATGATTTAATGACAGCATGATACGAATCTTCAGGTAATGAGTCTAACTGCTCTTGTGTCATGCAAAATCCCCATCTTTTCTTGTAATAAGAAATGGTATATGGAATAGCATTCTTGATGGTTGGAATTGTATATATATGATTCTTTAATTCCGTAAGTGAAAAATATCCATCAACAGGATCAGAATAATTTACAACATGTAAAGTCGAATCTTTTATATCGATGATTCTTTGTCCTTTAGAATTTTCTATATATGCCTCACTGATATTCCACTCTAAAGGAACTCTCCAATTTAAAACATCTGTACCTGAATCATAAAAATGTTCATTGAATGGAATATATTCTTTAAGAATATTCAAAGATTCTCGATAACCATTTCCCATTATGCTTCTCATAATAGGAAAAAGTCTGTCAAATAAATTATCTACCTCATCGACACTTTCTAGCGAGTTTTGCATAGTGTTCTCCTTTAAGTATAGTATACGACCTTTTGTTAATCCTTTGTTATTTAAAGATATAAATTATCAATAAAGGTTTATTTGGATTGATATTCTTGTTGTTAAAGTTTGTATAAGAAACAAAAAAACCCGGCT
>NZ_JBGVMC010000343.1:0-1192 GCF_045124615.1 Succinivibrio sp. | reverse complement strand
TTTAAGTCCTGCTCTTAAGTAATCGCCAGCTTCAACCGCATTTGCAATTAAACCATCCTCCTGCAGAACCTCAAGAACGGCTCTTCCAGCCTCACATGCTGCAGGCGAACCACCAAATGTATTGAAATATCCAGTACCTTTTAAAGCATCAATAATATCAGAGCGTGTAACCATAGCTGACATAGGATAACCATTTCCCATTGGTTTACCCATTGTCACAATATCAGGTATTACACCATGTCGCTCAAAGCCCCACATTTTACCTGTACGGCCAAAGCCTGGCTGAACCTCATCTGCAATGTATAAGCCACCATGTTTATGTACTACATCTACAGCCTTTTTAATAAATCCAGGAGGATCTGCAAAAACACCGTCAGATGAGAAAATATCATCAAAAAGAAGTGCAGCAAATTTAATACCTTTAGCTTCAAGACGCTCAATTGCCTTTTCAACATCTGCAGCAAATACATCTGCAAGTTTATCTGCACTAACTCTATAGGTATCAGGTGCTGGTACTGTTTCAACAAAATCACACATCACCTTTCCGTTTGTACTTGAAGGAGATGCAAATGTCACAAGATAAGAGTTACCATGATAAGCACCTGAAGTTACAATAATACCCTTTCCGCCTGTGTAGTAAAAAGAAGCCCTTAAGGCTAAATCATTACTCTCAGAACCTGTACAGGTCATAGCAATTTTATCTAGTGGTGCAGGAAATGTGCTTAATAGCTTTTCAGCATAGTCATCTACGGTTTTATTCAGATATCTTGTGTGATGGTTTACTTTTAATAGCTGTTTGCCAACATATTCAGCAACGCGCTCATTTCCATGACCAACGCATGCTACATTGTTATAGCAGTCAAGATATCTGTTATTCTTCGAGTCAATTAGGTAACAGCCCTCACCCTTCACAACTTCTATTGGTTCTTTAAAAAATAGAACCGATGCAGATCCGAATACACCTAATCTACGGCTAGTCTCTGGTTTTAGATCCTCAGGAAGAGAATCAAAATCAGACTGGTCGAAAGCATTCATTGACAATATTGATTTAATAGACATACTTTCTCCTTTTATTTAACTTCTTGTTGTGTTAAAGGTACCACATAAATGTTGCACTTACAACGAATAAACCTGTAAAACACACATATTCGTGTTGCAACCACAACAAAAGATAAATAAAAGAGCGCAATAT
>NZ_JBGVMC010000342.1:0-2481 GCF_045124615.1 Succinivibrio sp. | reverse complement strand
TGGTAATGAGAAATAAGATAGACAATTCTGCTGACTAACACCCTAGTCTTACCTGTTCCTGCTCCTGCAATAATAAGAGCATTGCACAAAGGAGCGCTGACAGCTTCCTTTTGTGAATCATTAAGACCTTCAAGAATTTTTGACTCATCAGCAACTGGTGCAGAATCAAGTAAATCTAAATCACTCATTTATCATCCGTTTATATTATAAAAGCGAATCTAATTCGAGAATATTATCTAGCTGAATATGAGGCAAGACTTTCAGATGTCTTTCATCATTTGAAATTCCTGTATATCCTTTATAAAGCCATGCACAGTTAAAACCAGCGCTGATTGCACCGTATACATCAGTATATGGGTCATCGCCTATGTGCAGAATTTCATGTGGAGAAACTTTTGTTATCCTTGAGCATTCTTTGAAAAGATCCAAATGAGGTTTACATTTAAAAACGCCCATCTTCGGTCTTAAGTCATATTCAAACAAATGATCTATTTTTAAAATTTGAGGATCAAGGTTTCCGTTTGAGACAGATATCATACGATATTTCTGTTTGAGTTTCTCAAGCATTTGTACAACTTCAATACTAACAGATCCGGCTGATCTTTTTTTTATGAATTCTAAAACCAGATCCTTGGCCTCTTCAAGACCGCCCTTTAAAGGCTGTTTTAGGTACTCAAAGGCAATTACCAAACTCTTTGCTCTTAGTAAAGTTACATCATCTTCAAGTCTTGGCTCTTGCAAAAGAAGATCTTTTTTAATCTTTGCCCAAAAGGAGTAATCATTGCAAAAAGGCATAAGATTATATCTGTCAGTCAGATATTCAGAAAACCAGTTTTCTGCAGCGCTAAGAACTGACTGACAATCATATATATTATTATCAAGATCAAAAGATAATACCTTAATGCTATTAAGGTTTATTGATTTGTAAAACTTCACTGTCAGTCCTTTTTATTCAATGGATGAGCATCAAGATAAACTTTCTTTAAATACTCAAAATTCAGATGTGTATAAATCTGTGTTGCAGCAAGTGAACTGTGACCTAACATTTCCTGGACAGATCTAAGATCAGCTCCTCCTTGCAGTAATCCTGTTGCAAAAGAGTGTCTTAACTTATGTGGATTTAAATGCGTCATGATTCCTGATTTTTTAGCTAGCTCATCTAGATTCTGCTGAACAGCTCTAGAGGTAAGTCTTCTGCCAAAGCGATTTAGAAATAATGCTTTTTCCTCTAAATCTGGATTAAACTCATGGCGCAATTCAAGATATCTTTTAATCTTTGAAATTGCTATTTTTGTAACAGGAACAACGCGCTCTTTAGATCCCTTTCCAAGAACCCTTACCTCGTTTGTTGTAAAGTCTATGCTGTTCAGATCAAGAGCCACAAGTTCCGATACACGAAGTCCTGATGAGAACAAAAGTTCGGCTATCGTATTATCCCTAAGCTCCTTTAGATCTTTTGGAGCATAGTCAAGAAGTGTATTAAGCTCATTTAATGTAAGTGTATCAGGTAAAAGTCTTTTGACCTTAGGTACCTTGATTAGTTTTGTAGGATTATCCTTTAGTACGCCTCTTTTAATAAGAAACCTGAAAAATGAGCTTATAGCGTACAGATCATGTGCAACAGAATTATTATTCAGTCTTTCATCATCTGTACCGAAATTAAATTCCTTTTGCAGGTATCTCATATGCTCTTCCTCAAATTGTTCCCACTTGAAATTGGATCCATATTCAAGGCTAAGAGCATCAACTGATTTTTGCAGAACCCGTCTGTAAGAGTCTACTGTTTTATCAGATAGCTTCTTTTCATAAATGATGTAATCTAAAAATCCATCAACGAGTTCTTTCATAATCTATTAAATAACGATGGTTCCTTCAAACACTCGTGTAGCAGGGCCTGACATCATTACACTTGATGTTTCATTTCCATCCCATGATATCTTCAGTGAACCACCAGGTAGAGTTACTGTAACAGGAGATTTGACTCGCCCCTGAGTAATAGCAATAACAGCTGCAGCACAGGCACCTGTTCCGCAGGCTAATGTCTCACCACAACCTCTTTCATATACACGAAGATTAATGCTGTGAGAATCAACCACATGGGCAAATCCCACATTTACGCGCTCTGGAAAGTTTTCATGATTTTCAAGCTCTGAACCGTACTTCTGTATTGTTGAATCCTGAACATCTTCATCAAAAAAGATAGTTGCATGAGGATTTCCCATAGATACAGCACCATGAGAAAATACAGTTCCATCTTTTAGCTTAATACTGTACTGTAAACTTTTTCTATCGCATTTAAAAGGAATTACAGCAGGATCAAAATGAGGCTTCCCCATATTTACAGTAACTGTATCATCGTCATTGAGTTTTAAAGTAAGAACACCTGATACGGTACTTACCTTGATTTCTCTTTTATTTGTAAGATGATGATCTATTACGAATCTTACAAAACAGCGAGCACCATTGCCGCACATCTGTACT
>NZ_JBGVMC010000341.1:0-6507 GCF_045124615.1 Succinivibrio sp. | reverse complement strand
AAAAAATAAAATTAGAAAAAGTTCACAGTTTTATAAAAATGTAAACGTTTACGGTATTGTTTGTACTATTATTAGGTAAAACAGTTTTATTAACAGATATTGATTCGTAGGGAGTATTTTTAAATGAGATTCTTTTTAGATACAGCTAATGTTGAAGATATTAAAAAGGCAAACGATTTAGGTGTTATCTGCGGTGTAACAACCAATCCATCACTGATTGCTAAAGAAGGTCATGATTTTAAAGAGACCGTAAAGGAAATTGCTTCAATCGTTGATGGTCCTATCTCAGGTGAGGTAAAGCCAACTACTCTTGATTTTGATGGTATGATGAAAGAGGCTCGCGAAATTGCGGCTATTCATAAGAACATGGTTGTAAAGTTACCAATGACAGCAGAAGGCTTAAAGGCCTGCAAGCAGTGCAAGGCTGAAGGTATAAAGACAAATCTTACCTTAATCTTTACTGCAAATCAGGCTTTACTTGCAGCTAGAGCAGGTGCAACCTATGTTTCTCCATTCGTAGGACGTCTTGATGATATTTCTGAGGATGGACTTGAACTAATCAGAACCATCTCAGAGATGTTTGCTATCAATAACATTGAATCACAGATTATCTGTGCCTCTGTTAGAAATCCTGTTCATGTAACTCAGTGTGCTCTTGCAGGTGCAGACATTGCAACTGTTCCTTACAAGGTTATCGAGCAGATGATTCATCACCCTCTGACAGATCAGGGTATTGAGAAGTTCCAGGCTGATTACAAGAAAGTTTTTGGTTAATCAAAAAAAGTGTGATATACCGGCTAATGCCGGTATATTAAACTTGAGACAACCTCTTCAATTGAAGTACACTTCACTGTATTAAATTGGAGATACTAACTTGCAATCATTCAAACTAAAGATATCGCTTATCCTTGTATTGCTTGTTCTTGGCGTTGCCTTTATATATAGAGCAGGTATATATGTTACAGGCAAGTGCGCTAACAGAGCTCTTGCAGCAATTGTCTACAAGGCAAATCTGTTCTTAGAGCACGAGTACAAAACGGATCTGCTTTTATACAAGACCACTGTAAGTTATAAAAAGATTGATGAAAGCTGGGATCATCAGGTAGGTTTCGTTGAAATTGATATTCCTGATATTGAAAAGCGTTATCAGATAATTGTTAAGACTGAATACAATTTTTTAAATCTAGAATCAAAGTTTCAGATTGAACCTCTTTTAAGAGATTTTACTGTTAAAACAGGACTGTTAAAGGAAAGTATCAGCAATGAGGCTTTAGTACATGTAAAACTAATTCCTTTATCAGTAAGAGCAAGATTCTATCTGCAGGCACCTTACTCAGACAGAATCATAGAGCAGGGGGTTGTAAAGAAGTACAACGGAAAGAATTCTAACCTGACTATTGATTATAGATTTTTACAGAGTGCTGATACTAGAAAAACAGTTGCAGGAGAATTTGATAACCTGTTTTTACCAGGTTTAAGTGCTGACAAATTCTTCTTTACAATGACATATGATCAGCAGGATGATTTGCAAAAGCCGCTTTTTGCAAGAGTTTATGCAAAACAGCTAGTTACAGAAAGTGAAGTGCTTCAGCAGTTCAAATCTTTTGATGTTTCACTTGTTCCTTACAGATTCGATAAATTTAATAATTTCAATCTGAAGATTAAGGCAAAAGGAGACTTAAAATACGGTAAGGGTACTTTTGAAGGATCGCTTCGTTATCTGAACATGAATGAGCTTAAGAATCTTGATCTGTCATGGCCTGAGCTGATATTAAGACCAATGCTGATAAACAAGGCTACAATATATCAGGCTGTGAAACTTGATATGAAAAAACTTGAGTATCGATCACAGTTTGTTAAAGATAACAAAAATGTAATGTATAATGCTATGGCTAATGGCTACTTGACTATTCCAAAGCATAGCAGAGGTATAAACCCAGTTTTAAGTCATCTTGTCGGAAAGATAAATGTAAAGTTCGACAAAATGAATGATGCCGGATTTGAATATATAAGTTCAATTGGCGATGAAGTTTTAGTAAAATCAAAGGATACCTATCACACTTGTATAGAACTAAATGATGGTAAGGTAATCTTTGACGATCAGGTTAATTAGGTTTTGTTTTCAAGGAGAAAATATGTCAGATTTCAGAGAGCTAGCTAACGCAGTGCGTGCATTGAGCATGGATGGTGTTCAGAAAGCAAATTCAGGTCATCCTGGTGCACCTATGGGTATGGCTGATATGGCTGAAGCATTATGGCGTGGTTTTATGCATCACAACCCAAAGAATCCTAAGTGGGCAAACCGTGACCGCTTCGTTTTATCAAACGGCCATGCTTCTATGCTTATTTACTCCTTATTACACCTGACTGGTTACGATTTATCATTAGACGATTTAAAGAATTTCCGTCAGTTCGGTTCAAAGACTCCAGGTCACCCAGAGTATGGTGAGGTTCCTGGTGTTGAAACAACAACCGGTCCTCTTGGCATGGGTATTGGCAATGCTGTTGGTATGGCACTTGCTGAGCGCTTATTAGCTTCAGAGTTCAACCGTGAAGGTTTTGATATCGTTGATCACTACACCTATGTATTCACTGGTGATGGCTGCTTAATGGAAGGTATTTCACATGAGGCTTGCTCACTTGCAGGTACCTTAGGTTTAGGTAAGCTTGTTGTTCTTTATGATTCAAACGGCATTTCAATTGACGGTGAGGTAAAGGGCTGGTTTGCTGACGATACTAAGAAGCGTTTTGAAGGCTATGGCTGGCAGGTTATCGAAATTGAAAACGGTAATGATGGCAAGCAGGTACGTGCTGCAATTGAACTTGCACGTGCTGATAAGAACCGTCCATCAATTATTATCTGTCCTACAACAATCGGTTTTGGTTCACCTGCAAAGGCAGGCTCTGAGAAGTCACACGGTGCACCTTTAGGTGAGGATGAGATTGTTGCAACTAAGAAGGCTTTAGGTTGGAACTATGGTCCATTTGAGGTACCTTCAGACATCAGATCACAGTGGGATGCAACAGAGCAGGGCGCAAAGCTTGAGAAAGCCTGGAACGATCTGTTTGCAGCATACAAGGCTAAGTACCCAGAGTTAGCAGCTGAATATACACGCCGTATGGAAGGCAAGCTACCTGCTGACTTTGCAGCAAAGACCAAGTCATGGATTGAGCAGTTACAGAAAAATGCAGATCCTAAGGTTGCTACCCGTAAGGCTGGTCAGTTAGCTTTAGATTTCTTCGGTTCACTTCTACCTGAGCTTGTAGGTGGTTCTGCTGACCTTGCTCCTTCAAATCTGACTGTAAACAAGGAATCAAAGTCTGTTCTGCCTGGTCATCTAGAGGGTAACTACATTCACTGGGGTGTACGTGAGTTCGCTATGGCTGCAGCTATGAACGGTATGTTACTTCACGGTGGCTTCCGTCCATATGGCGGTACCTTCTTAATCTTCTCTGACTATGCTAAGAATGCTCTTAGAATGTCAGCTTTAATGAAGATCCCTACATTATATGTATTCACCCACGATTCTATTGGTGTTGGTGAGGATGGTCCTACCCACGAGCCAATCGAGCAGATTTCAACATTACGTTTAATTCCAAACTTTGATGAGTGGCGTCCTTGCGATATGGTTGAGACAGGCGCTGCATGGGCATACATGATTGAAAGATTAGACGGTCCAAGTGCAGTAATTTTATCACGTCAGACTCTAGAGCAGATGAACCGTACTCAAGAGCAGGTTGAGAACATCTCTAAGGGCGGTTATGTATTAAAGGACTGTGCTGGTACTCCTGATCTGATCCTGATCGGTACTGGTTCTGAGGTTGCTCTTGCATATCATGCTGCAGAGCAGTTAGAGGCTCAGGGTAAGAATGTACGTGTTGTATCAATGCCAAGCACAGACGTATTTGACCGTCAGTCAGATGAGTACAAGGAGTCTGTACTTCCTAAGGCTGTTCGTGCAAGACTTGCTGTTGAAGCTGGCTGTTCAAACACATGGTTTAAGTATGTTGGTCTTGATGGTGATACCTTATGTCTTGATCATTATGGTGCTTCAGCTCCTGCATCATTACTGTTCAAGGAGTACGGTTTCACAGTTGAGAACGTAGTAAACAAGGCATTAAATCTTTTAAAGTAAGTTTTAAGATTTGATATCTGACAGGGCCGGCTTTAAGCCGGCTTTGCTTTTGTTGTGCAAGATGAAAAATACATCAGCAAAGCTCAATGCAAAAGTGAATGAAATCAATTTTCACCATAATGAAGTCAAAATGAAAAATAGTGAAAAAATGTCTCATTAAAATTGCATTGTTTGACTTATGTGCTAAAATATTGCGATGTAAATGCTAAGTAAAAGTCTAACAAAGACAAATTTTATAACAGAGGAAAACGAACTATGGCAGTTTTAAAGATGGCCGATCTTGACCTACAGGGCAAGAGAGTACTTATCCGTGCAGACTTAAACGTACCTTTAAAGGACGGCAAGGTAGCATCAGACAAGCGTATTATGGCTACATTACCAACCATCAAATTAGCTCTTGAGAAAGGCGCTAAGGTTATGGTTATCTCTCACTTAGGCAGACCTACTGAGGGTGAGTACGCAGAAGAGTTCTCATTAAAGCCAGTTGCAGATTACATTGCAACCAAGTTACCAAACGTATCAGTTCGTTTAGAGAAGGATTACTTAAACGGCGTTGACGTTAAGGAAAACGAGTTAGTAGTTTTAGAGAACTGCCGTTTCAACGTTGGCGAGAAGAAGAACGCTGAAGATTTATCAAAGAAATATGCTGCATTATGCGACGTATTCGTAATGGACGCTTTCGGTACTGCTCACCGTGCTCAGGCAACTACTTACGGTGCAGCTCAGTTTGCTCCAGTAGCTTGTGCAGGTCCTTTATTAGCTGCTGAGTTAGAGGCTTTAGGCAAGGTTATGGACAACCCTGCTCGTCCAATGGTTGCTATCGTTGGCGGTTCAAAGGTTTCAACCAAGTTAACAGTTTTAAACAGCTTATTAAAGGTTTGCGACCAGTTAATCGTTGGTGGCGGTATTGCTAATACCTTCATCAAGGCTCAGGGTAACAACGTTGGTAAGTCTTTATGCGAAGACGAGTTAGTTAACGATGCTAAGGAAATTGCTGGCAAGACCAACATTCCTGCTTTCGTAGACGTTGTTGTTGGTAAGGAGTTCAGCGAGAATGCTGAGGCTACTACTAAGGATTTAGCAGACATCGCTGATGACGACATGATCTTCGACTTAGGTCCTAAGTCAATGGCTAACATCAACGAAGTTCTAAAGAATGCTAAGACCATTTTATGGAACGGCCCAGTTGGCGTATTCGAGTTCGATCAGTTCGCTTTAGGTACTAAGTCAATGGCTGACGCTATCGCTTCTTCAGAGGCTTTCTCTGTAGCAGGTGGTGGTGATACCATCAACGCAATCCAGAAGTTCGGCGTAACCGATAAGATCTCTTACATCTCAACAGGTGGTGGTGCTTTCTTAGAGTTCGTAGAGGGCAAGAAGTTACCAGCAGTTGAAATCTTAGAGAAGAGAGCAGCTGAATAATTCATTTTGTAAAATGCCAGCGTCAGCTGGCATTTGTGTTATGTAAAAGTTTCCTTTTTTATTTTTATAGGTATTTAATCTTATGACTAAGATTTTAGACGTTATCAAGCCAGGTGTTGTTGCTGGTGAAAACTTACAGAAGTTATTTGCTTTAGCTCGTAAGGGTGGTTTCGCTTTCCCTTCAGTTAACTGCGTTGGTACTGATTCAATCAATGCTGTTATCGAGGCTGGTGCTAAGGCTAAGTCTCCTGTAATGGTACAGTTCTCAAACGGTGGTGCACAGTTCATCGCTGGTAAGGGCTTAAAGATGGATAAGCCACAGGGCGCAGCTATTTTAGGTGCTATCTCTGGTGCTTTACATGCTCGTAACGTTGCTGAGTTCTACGGTGTACCTGTAGTTGTTCACACTGACCACTGCGCTAAGAACCTATTACCATGGGTTGACGGTTTATTAGACGCTGGTGAGAAGTACTATGCTGAGCACGGTGAGCCATTATTCTCATCACACATGATCGACCTTTCAGAGGAATCATTAAAGGATAACGTTGCTCTTTGCTGCAAGTATTTAGAGCGTATGTCTAAGATCGGCATGACTCTTGAGTTAGAGTTAGGCTGCACCGGTGGTGAAGAAGACGGTGTTGATAACTCAGATAAGGACGAGTCAGCATTATATACTCAGCCAGAAGACGTAGCATATGCATATGAGGAGTTATCAAAGATTTCTCCAAACTTCACTATCGCTGCATCATTCGGTAACGTACACGGTGTTTACAAGCCAGGTAACGTTAAGTTAAAGCCAACCATCCTACGTGATTCACAGAAGTACGTTAAGGAGAAGTTTGGTTTAGCTGATGAGAAGCCATTAAACTTAGTATTCCACGGTGGTTCTGGCTCATCAGAGCAGGAAATCCGTGATTCAGTATCATACGGTGTTATCAAGATGAACATC
>NZ_JBGVMC010000340.1:0-5013 GCF_045124615.1 Succinivibrio sp. | reverse complement strand
AATATAGAGCAAATAAGGCAGATATTAAATGAGCTTGCTTTAATTGATGCAGATCTGATTTTTGATAGAAAGATTATACAGGAGTGGAAAAAAGATCATGTTAGTTAATTTTATTGATATTTTATGCGTTTTAGCGTTTTTTGCTTTAATTGTCTATGTATATATAAAGCATTTAGATGCAGTCGTTGAAGATCGCTGCTATGAAAGCTATACATATTTTAATGCGGTTATAGATGATTTTAAAATTGTGGCCGCACTAATACTTGTTATTATTGCCGGAGTTATGATTATTCGTGGTGTAGTTGTGATTTTAGATTTTTTCTTTGATTTTAGTTAAGAGTTATAAAATGAATTTATTTGGAAAAATAATAATAGTTATATCAGCAATAGTTATTATTACTTGCTGGTGTTTTATGGGGTTTGCAGCTCTAAGAGTTTTATAAAAAGCTTAAAAAGAATAAGCTCCTTAATGGAGCTTATTTTTTTATCGTCTGTATTCTGGCGGTAGCTGCTTGCGATACACTTCTGACAAATAAGCCTGCTCACAATGGTTTTGTTTGATTGGTGACAGACAAATATCTAAAATAAACTTTAAAATCTTATAAAAATAATGACCTTTTTGCTGTGACTTGCGGTAACACAAAGCAGAAATTGTTTCATCACAACTTCCACCAAAAAGAGTGTTAACCAGTTGATCAAATGCGATTAGTATATTTATTAAATATTTCCAGAAGTTTTTTAAAAGTTTTAAAAATCTAGTCATTTTTAAGCTCCAAAAATCGCTAATTTTGGCAACTAATAAAAATAAGCTCCAAAATCGTTAAAAATTGGAGCTTATTTATTAGTTATTCAGACTTAGAGAAGTCCATCATTTTGAACTCTATTACAATAGCATTAACTTCATCAATAGATGTGCAGGCATTGATCTGTGACTGATATAAAAATTTCTGCGTATAAAGATTTTCACCATTTTGGGCGCACTCTTTAAGCATAATTTTTAGATCCGCAATAGTTACATCCTTAAAAGTATTATCATAGAGCTTGTATTTGATTAGATCTGTTTCTTCGTGCGCCTCGATCAATCCTCTAATATTATCCTGTGCGGTTTTGTCTGCGTTGATTGCATAGCCTAAACTGGAAGTTAAATACATTTTGTCACAATCATTAACAGTGAATTTTTGAGAAATAATTTTTAATTCTTCAAGTTTTGAAGATTTTACTTTTTGGAGTAAATCTTCATCAGTTAATACTTTAAATGTAAGTGTTTTATTTTCCGCATCTTTAACAATATAAGAGTTATCATCTAAATAACGCTCAAATAGTGAATAAAGCTCTTTATCGTGATTTGATGCACTTACACCATCTAAAGTAATATCAGGAATAATTACACCGTCAAGATCTGCTGCACTTTCTGCGATCTTTTCAGTAGTCCACTTTTTGCCGTTAAACCTGGACCAGTAACCGTCTTTTAGTGTTGGCTCTATAGTAGTAGAATTTTCAGTTTCAATATTGGAATTACCTAAGTAATATCCGTCAGAATCATATAAAAAATAAATCATAATTGAAGATCTCCAAAAAGTTGATTATATAATCTCTTTATATATTTTAATCAAAAATAGCTTGTATGAGGATAATTCTTATATACATTGCCACACCAAGATTCAAAAGCGTTGTCTATATCACCTGCAGGAATTAAACCTAGATCATACTTATATCTTAACTTGTAAAGTCTGCGCTTTTCTCGTCTTAATCCTTTTTGTGTCTGGGTATAGATCACCTTTCCACTATCTTTAATTGTATAAATGCTTTTTAGAAAAATAAAACGTGATTTATAAGCTTTTCGGGATCTTTTTATAAATCAATAATTTATTATATCATACCGCCCCACAATAGGGGCGGTAATTTGAGATTTTTTTATTCGGTTAACCGAATAAAAAGCGAGGGCGAACACTACGAGAATTACTAGCAACGTCATGGTAAGCATAACCGCTACCGTTCGCAACACAAAAGAAAGTGGAACTGCTGACGGAACGTAGCCATACATTCTGACGGTAAAATTTAGATATATAATCAGGATTTAACTTGAATAGCGGCATCTGAGCATAGAATCCAATAGAGTGACCGTAGCTAGCAAAAATGCGTGAGCCGTAAGCCTCCATTTCTGATAATAAACAAAGTGAATTATCATACCACGCCCAATCATTTTCTGCATTAGCGAATAATTCTCTATGAGAAATAATCTTACCATAAAAAGGTGTAGAGCTAGAGCCAGCTAGAGCGTTTAACAGAGCAGGCAATACGGTTGTATACATTCTACTACCGACATAGCCCCCGCTAGTGGTATTTGATGTATTCATCTGTGCATCAAACAATCTATCAGGAATTAACACTAGATGATTGCGTGTTAAAGCGGTATCACCATAATTTTTAAATGTGTTAATACCTGCTACACGGTATTTTGTAGTATATTGTGTACCGCTATACGTAATAGTCTGTTTTACATAATCACCGATATAGATTTTCGAAAAATCACCACTAGATACTGCGTTTTGTAGTTTATTTAAGTTGGTAAAATAATTTAATAAATCGTGACCTCTGAAAATATTATTATGCAGCGTTTCGGTAATTTCCTGCTCTGACAAGTCACAATTCTGTAAATTAAATATTGAATCGTTAGAAACATTATCTAGTGTAACGGTAGCATAAATATTTGCTATATCCTCTGCTGTTAGTAATAACGACCAATACTTTGACCCTAATGTGCTATCAGGAGTTACAACAGTTGAACTTGCACCGCAACGCTGTTTACACTTGTAAAGATTACCGTCTGTATATAAAATTACTCTTCCTTTTACATAATCGTAGCTGCTTGAAAAAGTTGGTGAACCTCCATTCTGGATGTAATAAATCCATGCGCCTAGCAGTTTAAATACTCCGTTGAAATCTTTTCTGTCCGGGGCGATACCGCCTGCTCCTAAAGGAATTTGTGTTATTTGTGGAAAACCTTCTTCAAAAGAAAAATCACCAGTGCCGGCGGTTGTATCATCTGGTATTGTATTCGCATCACCGCTGTTTACTAGCTGTTTCTTCCATTTTGTAGGCTCATTGAAAACTGCCATTTTTAACCCCTCTTAAAAGATATATATTTATAAATTTTCTATTCCATACGTGCCAAAAGTGCCATTATTGAATGTTTCAAGACCACTTCCACGAAAACCAAAAGTAGGTGTAATAATGTGATAAAATTGTAATCCAACTCCAGCAGGCAGCCACTCGATATTTTTTATCGCTCCGATCTGAGCTTGCGAAATTGCTCCTATAACCAACAAACGCAGGATCATAGTATTGGAATGTAGGACTTTTATATCTGTATCTGGGAAAAGTTGTGAAAAGATATAATTTAAACTGTTCAAAGATACATTTGAAATATTGATTAACGCTTTAATTAAAATGTATGTTCTGTATGCGTTATCTTCTAATCTAATCCTGCCGTTTACAACTTTATAAAAAGGAGCGTTATTGAATGTTTCGATACGATCCATGTTATAAGGTGAATTGTCAAAACCTAAATAGTCGTACTGTTCATCTACTGCAACAAACTCACGATCAATATTAACAATTCGCCCCCATACATCAAGGCCGTAACCCTCTGCAGTATAGATATTAATCATTTTGTCATAGATTAAATCTATATCTTTTTGAGGGGATATATAATCGTAATATCCTCTTATTACGCCTTTAATGTGAGGGGAATCACCATATTGAGATTGAATAACCGCATCAATATTGAAATCACTCATTAGATCACCTCTACAATAACATTATTCTGATCTAAAGTAGGATTTGAGGTTATCGGCATGTGTAGCGAATTAGTCCATGTCTCACCGTCTGTAGATAACTGCACCGTTAACACGTTAGCTAGACCGGCATTAAGAATTGAAGGAGTAAAGCGTGAACTATACAGATTGTCATTCATTTTGATTCTTAATAAATGCTCATTGTTTATAATTGTTTCTGTATCAAGGCCATAAAAATTATTATATACAGCCTCTTTGATAATATCCTCATAATTATCTGGTAAGGAGGCGTTATTTTGGATCTGTACTTTAACAAAAACATTATAAGCAGCAGGGCGATAAAATATAACTTCCTCAACCGCCTGCGTGTATTCATTTGTGATTTGAATTGTTGTATTGCCGTTATAATCGCACCCGGCGGACAAATTATCATAAATAGCTTTTGCAATTTCGGTATCATTACCGCCAATAACAGATACAAAAATTGAATGTGGTTTTAAGTTATAATTATCTATCGTTTCAACTACATTCTTTTTGTTGTCAACTGCATAAACTGCGATCACGCCATCACATTGCCCTACATTTGCATAAACCGCACTAACTGTAGATCTGGCATTTTTTGCAACGCTTTCTTTTCTGCGCTGTTCAAAAGCTGCCTGACTTTCTTCGAGCGATCCGACTGTAGCCGTCAAGTTGGTGACTGCATCCCAGCCTGTAACAGTAGTAACAATTTTTGTTAATGTGCCGGCATTTGCTGCAATAGCACCAGCAGTTAAACAGGTAAATTCAGCCTGTATATTTTCTTCTGCAGGAATTGTTACATTTTGATCTAAACTCCATTGAGTTCCGTCTATTTCACTTTCTATCAATGCGCCTGCGCTGATCTGTGTACCTGGTCTGCCGGTTATTGTACACATTGCGTATGAACTGATCGCCTGTTTTCTTTTTATAAAGTAAATTTCGTTTAGCGCATCTTGAAATCTGCCCTCCGCTGTTCGAGGATCGAACTGTTGAGCAAGATATAATACTTCACTGTCTTTCTGACTAACACTTGCAACTTGTGCATCTATGATCTGCCCTTGTGGAGTCTCTGGAGCAACGTTTAACAGCGGTTTTCCGTTCTCTTTAAAAGCGTTCTGCCATTCAGCAGAAATCTGCTCTCTGAGGTCTGTTACCTCAGTTACATCAAAACCTTTTGCACTGTTGAAAATAATCA
>NZ_JBGVMC010000339.1:0-3171 GCF_045124615.1 Succinivibrio sp. | reverse complement strand
AAAGGATGCGATACGTTCAAAAGATATTAAGCTGTTTTTACTATCACTTCCATTTATTATAATAACTTACTTTATTATTACATCACCTTTTAACGGATATATTCAGTTCTTAACTTTCGGTGGAAACTTTGTTCCTGGAAGATTTTATTCATTGTTAATTGGAAGCATTGGTTTTTATTCTGTTTTAGGAATAATCAATTTTCTGTCAATCATGGTTGATCTGAAAAAGAGATTTTCAGATTTTTCTGTATCATTAATAGACAGAATTCTACTGTATTTAACAGTATCAGTGCCTTTTATAATAGCTCCTGCAAATCTTCTGCTTCATACAAATTATGTTTCAGTAGCATATGCAATTTCATTTTTTTATCTAATGACATTACATCAGCATATGAGAATATCGATTGATGATCTGACAACATTGAATAACAGAAATGAATTGAAATCATATCTGAATAGTCTAATGTCTCTTTCAGAGTCTCAAAGAAAGAACACTTTCATGATGTTTATTGATTTAAATAAATTTAAACATATAAACGATAATTTTGGTCACAATGAAGGTGACGTTGTACTTATTGAAATATCCAAACTGTTAAAGTATGTAGCTGATACATTCAACTGTTTCTTGTGCAGATATGGCGGCGACGAATTTATTCTTATCAAAAGAAACTCTGATGAAGAAAAAGCGATCAGTGTATGTTCTTATATTGATAAAGCAGTAAATGATTTAAGTGAACTTGTTATCGCTCCTTATGAGCTTTCAGTATCAACCGGATTCGTAAGATTCGATTCAAGATTCAACTCTGTGCGGGAGTTTATTGATGCAGCAGATAAACTAATGTACGAGAATAAGCGTTCAAGCAAAAAGGATTATTCTCGTTTAACGGAATAAAAGCACTTGAGTGAAGTGCTTTTAAGTGTTTTTAAAGACTTCATCTGAGTGGATCTCATAGGATGAGCCTCTCTTGCCAACCGAAACAATTAGCCTCTGAAGTTGGAATCATCCTGCTTTAGCAGGATGAAGATATCAATTGTCAATTCTCAGCATGACAGAAGTTGATAAATCAATTTTCTTATCATAAGGGATCTTGACAAAATATCCTGTTCCAGGAGCTACATCAAGAGCATTGCCCTTCTTTGCATCCACCATATTCTCAGCACTTAATGGCAGCATACCTGAAGGTGTGAAAATTCCAAGTTTTGAGCCTTTTTCAAAACGGTTCTTAACAGCTATATTTAAAGTACCGTCTTCATCCTGACTCTGGATCTCACCACAGATCTGAAGTGTTCCAGGATTTGGTGAGTTTGTTTCATAATCCTGAGTCTGATCTGGTCTGTGTGGCTCAAGCAGAGCAGTAGTATATCCTCTTGATGGAATAGAGTTTACAATTGTGTAACTCTCATCAGGGATTTGCTCACCTCTTACAATTGCATCAATTGCAAGTCTGTATGCACGAGAAATTGCTGCAGAATAGAATGGTGATCTTGAGCGGCCTTCAATCTTTAAAGAATCAACGCCTATTTCAATAAGTTTCTTTAATACAGGTAGAGTGCACAAATCTTTTGAGTTCATAAGATATGAACCATTGAGATCTTCTTCCATGTGCATCCACTCTCCTGGGTGATGCATGCTTTCTTCAAGATCAGCACATATGATAGTGTCATTTGCCTTATCAAAAGCAATCATGTCATCGGATGTTGCTGCATGAACGTTTCTTACGTTAAAACCGTAGCGGCATGAGTTATTGCAAGCACCAATGTTTGCATCTCTGTGAGAGAGCAGACCTGAAATCAGGCATCTTCCTGAAACAGCGATACAAAGAGCACCGTGAGCGAAAACCTCGATTTCCATGTCAGGACATTCTTGTTTAATCATATCGATTTCTGTTAATGATAGCTCTCTTGCAAGAATGCATCTTGTAAGACCGACTTTTTGCCAGAATTTTACAGAGCCTGCATTAACTGTATTTGCCTGAACTGACAGATGAATAGGAATATCAGGATAACGGTTTCTTACAATGTCGATAAGACCAGGATCAGCCATGATGAAAGCATCAGGCTTAAGCTCTGCCATTTCATCTACAACTTTTTCAAAGGCTTTCACCCTTCTTACATGAGGAATAATATTTAAAACCGCATGAACTTTTTTACCAAGTGAATGTGCCTCTTCAATACCTTTGATGAAGTCTTCTCTGATAAAGCCGTTTCCTCGGACTCTCAATGACCATTTTGGCACACCTGCATATACAGCATCAGCACCATAGTTTAGAGCCATATGCAGATGTTCAAGTGAGCCTGCTGGAGCTAAAAGCTCTGGTTTTTTAAGTTCTGTCACAGTCAAAGATCTCCATTATATAACTGCAAAGTTCAGTAAAGATTTCACCTTGTAATATGAGTAGAGATTGAGCATCAGCTATCTCGTCTTCAACCTTGTTTGGAAGGTTGTGTTCAAGGTAAATGTCAGTTGGCTTTACCTTTTTGATTGTAAGATCGTTTGTAAGAGAGAATGTTACAGCTTCATCATAGTTGAGTGCTATTTCATAAACATTCTTTCCAGCATTAAGATGAACTGCAATTTCCTGACTTGTTAAGTCTTCTTTTGAAGCTCTAATTATGCCGCCATCATCATCTGTGCTTTTTAAGGTAACCTCAGAGCCAAAATCAAATTTCTCTGGCAGATTATTTTCTTTTATCCATGTTGTCATTCTTGCCTCAACCACGCACTTTGGAGCAAGAAGTTTTGCACCAAAAGACATGAATGCCTCTCTTAGCATTGCAAGGGCACTTTCTGCACGTTTAGCTGAACTTGCACTGATTCCGACAATGTTTGCCTGTGTATTAAACCAGATTAGAAGTTCTTTTCTTGTAGCAAAAGCTTTTGATAAAAGAGAGTTTGATACAGCAGCCTTAACAGTTTCAATTTCCTGCTTGTTAAGAACTCTTTTAAGTTCAAGTTCTTTTTTCTCAACCTGTTCATCAACCTGAGTTTTTACCACTTGAGATGGTAAAAGTTTTGTTTCTTCAACAAGTTTTAAAAAGTGATTGTTACCTGTTGAGAAGTGAAATTGTGTATTTGAACCGAACATAGGTGCAAATCCAATTGAGCTTTGTTCGTTAGCCTCACAAGGCTTGAAAGCTGTTTTTGCAAGTAGCTCTTCTACTTTTGCCTCG
>NZ_JBGVMC010000338.1:0-9309 GCF_045124615.1 Succinivibrio sp. | reverse complement strand
TGTATACATTCTCTGGTGCTGCAAGATATCAGGCTTCTGCTTTTGAAGGATATGAAGTTAGCAAGCTCAAACTGTCAGTCCTTTTTGAAAAGTGGTCAGAAGCTCATAAGATGAAAGGCCAGCTTTTAAAGGGAAGATGGTTTGATGTAGGCACTGTTGAGCGTCTTGAAGAAGTAAATACATACTACAAAGAGAACTGCCATGTCTGATAAGGATACAAGCAAAGATCTTTTATTACAAACAAATGAACCAAAGCCACCAGTAAAACCTAAAAGAGATTTTAAAGGTTTTCTTGTTGGTTTTGGTATCGGCATTTTTCTTGCTGTAATTACTCATTATTTTGTATTTATTCCTATTGTAGCAATTGCAGGATTTCTTCTTGTAGACAGAGTGGTTTACAGGAACTCATTAAAAATATATGAAGAAAAGCTCTTATCATATAATGCATATCTTGCTTCTATAGAAGAAGAGGAAAGGCAAAAAGAGCAGAAAAAAGAGCAGAGAAAAATAAAGGCTGCTCAAAAAAAGAATCGTGAAGATAAGGCTTCTCTGTACGAGAATATCTACACTGTAGCAGGTTACGTTCTTGCTAATGTTTCAGATCTGAATGTATATATTCAGAATGCCGAAGATGTGATTTCTCATTTCAAGGCAACTGAAGAGGAAAGAACTGTTGCAGTTGAGGCTTTCAACAGAGCATTAGATCCTGATTTTAATGTAAGTAACTATGTAGAAAGTTATGTTGCTTATGTTGGAAAGAACAGAGACTATATAAACTGCGTTCTTACTTATGCATACATCATTGCTTCAGATGGAGAAACCATAGATCCTGAGGTAAAACCAAGACTGTTTGAGCTTGGTAAGCAAATGGGTGCGTCAGCAGCATCGTTAAAGAGACTGTTCAGTTCAAATGGTGCTGAAGCAAGATTTGCAAGAATGTATGATAAAGAGGATCTGTCTTCTTCAACTGATGTCAGCGTAGATGTTAATGAGGCATCACAGGCAAATGGAACTGGCAATAAGCAAAAGACAGAGAATCCATATAAGAAAGGCAGAAGCAAGATAGATGAGGCTCTTGAGATCCTTGATCTTACAAGAAGTGCAACTGTTGAAGAAATAAAAAGAGCATATAAGAAGCTTATGCTCAAGTATCATCCAGACAGACTTGCATCACAGGGACTGCCTGAAGATATGATTGCAATTTATACAGAGAAGGCAAAAGCAGTTCAGGTTGCTTTTGCATTCCTTGAAAAAGAATATAAAGATTTCGTTTAGGAATATTGATGGATTTATATATTGGAAGAATTGTCGGCTTTATACTAGGTTTTTTCTTTTTTGGTGGACCTATAACTGGTATTATCGGAGCCTGTTTAGGTTACATATTTGTCGATAAGGATAAAATCAAGAAAGCACAGAGCAGAGCACAGGCACAAAGAGCATTTACAGATGCATCCTATAATCTGTCATTAGTGGACATAACTTTTTCCTTGATGGGCTATGTTGCAAGAGGGGCTGGCAGAATCAATCAGGATCATATTCAGTTTGCAAACAATATCATGGATATGATGCAGTTGACTGAAGATGCAAGATCTGTTGCAAGGACTTCATTTTCAAAGGGAAAATCAGAAGACTATGATCTTACAAAAACAATTTCACAGCTTCACTCATTAGTTGGAAACAATTCATCATTCATTGAATACATAATAGAGATTCAGATTCAGGTTGCAGTTTCTGATGGCCAACTAGATGATGAGGAGCTTCGCCGTTTAACCCGCATTGGATCAATGCTTGGTATATCTGAATTATCTTTACAGCGTCTGATATATATACGTTATGCTGAAGTTAAGATGAAGAAAGGATATACTTCTGGCAGTTCCTACAGTGGCAGTGAAGATAGATACTCATATAATCACTACGAATCAGGTTCAAATCAGAACAGCTCATCTTATAGTTCTTCATCATCAGCTTTGAGTGCAGCCTATGAGGTATTAGGCATAAGTGAAAGTGCAACCGATGAGGAAGTGAAAAGGGCACATAAAAAGCTAATGCTTAAATATCATCCTGATAGACTGGCATCATCAGGCTTAACACAGGAAATGATTCGACTTTATACAGAGAAAGCAAAAGATATTCAGGCTGCATTTGACATGATTAAAAAAGCAAGAGGAATGTAGATTATTATCTGCAAAGAAAATCAGGATAAGACTTGAATTTCAGTCTTTCATCTGTGTGAGGATGACTGAATTCAAGACTGAATGCATGCAGACATAATCTTGATGCTTTATCAGTATTTGTTTTTCCGTAGAAACGATCACCTAGTATAGGATGAGAGATTTCGTTTAAATGGACTCTTAGTTGATGTGATCTTCCTGTTATTGGGGTAAGCTCAACTAAAGAGCAGTTCTTTGTACAGACAATCTGATCATTAACTGAAAACTCATCAATTCTTCTGTAAATGGTATGAGAAGGTTTACCCTGTTCAAAATCAACAATCTGTAGAGGTCTTCTTTCAAGATCGCATCTTATAGGAAGCGTAACTTCACCTTTTTCTTCTATAAGTCCTTCTACTAATGCATAGTAAAGCTTATGAACTGTTTTTGCTTCAAATTGCCTGCAAAGATTTGATGTAGCCTCTTTATTTAAAGCAACAACCATAAGACCTGATGTATCCATATCAAGTCTGTGTACAGCAGCGCAGTCCTTGTGAAGAGTTCTGATCCTTGAAATTACACTGTCGTAATGACATTCAAGTCTGCCTGGAACGGACAGTAAGCCAGATGGTTTGTTAACTACCATGATGAAATCATCATGGTAGAGAATATCCAGAAAAGGATCTTTTGGAGGATTGTAGATAAAATTATCCACGATTTATTCTATAAACAGTTTTCATCAAACTTAGAATTTTCATAAACCTTTCTTGCATTCTGTGCAGGAACGTTAAGGCCTAATTCTTCATAGTTTTCAATCATTCTTTCGAGTGCTTTCTTTACATATATTGTATCAGGGAATGAATAAACTATGGTCTGATAATGGCGAATAGCAGAAATCAGAGCACCTTTATCCTGATAGAAAGAAGCGATTGCCCACTCACGTCTTGCAATCTGATCCTTAACACCAATAAGTCTGTAGTAAGCATCTTTTGCATATGGTGAGTCAGGATAGGTTTCAATCAGATCATTAAAGCTCTTGTAGGCATCGTATAGGTTTTGAGGATCTTTTTGTGCTCTGTCAAAACCTAAGAAATCCTGAAGCATAGTTCCATGAGCCTGAAGATAAGTTAATCCAGACAAATAAAGAACATAGTCTGCATACATTGAGTTTGGATTCAATCTGTTATAACGAGAAATTGCAGCTCTAGCTAAATCAGTTTTATGTGCTTTATAGTATACATAGATCATATCAAGCTGAACTTGATCGGTTAATTCACCGAAAGGATAGCGAGAGTCTAAAGCAACAAGATAATCTACAGCATTTGAGTAGTCACCTAAAGATGCATACTGTTTTGCTTTAGCGTGTAGAGCTTCTTGTGACAGATCTGGAATTGCATCCTTTTCGACAACCTCACTTGAGCAACCGGTTAACAGCATTGCAAGCGCAGCAAAAGGAAGCAGAATTTTTTTAGAAAACATCAATATGCCTCATGTTCTGTTTATTGTAATAGTTATCAAATCAGCTTCATATGATAACTGATATCAATCTTTTTTTCACAGAGATATCAAAAAAAATTATGTATAAAGAGCAAAAAGAGATACGTTTTGATTGTTTTAATATGGCTGTTCACTTATCAAATCAGACTCTGTTATTAAGTGTTATAGGCATTAGCGTGTTTTGAGTAATATTTTTACCTGATATATAATAAATTAAGTTTTTTTATCACGGTATCAAAGAGAACATGTCAGAGAAAACCGAATACACTGTAAATGATGAATTTCATGGTAAGCGTCTTGATGCTTTTTTAGCTCAGATGGCCCCTTCCTATTCTAGATCTGCATTAACACAGATGATCAAAGATGGTTTTGTGCAGATCGATGGAAAAGAAGTTACAAAACCAAGCCTAAAATTAAGTTCAGCTCAGATTGTTTCACTTACAGAGCAACAAAGAGAGGAGCTTGAAAATCAGCCTCAGGATATTCCTCTTGATGTTATTTATGAAGATGAATATCTGATTGTTATAAACAAGCCTGTAGGTCTTGTAGTTCATCCAGGTTCCGGCATTAAGGATGGTACTATCTTAAATGCTATGCTTTATCACTATCCTGAAACAGCAACTCTAGCAAGAGCTGGTATTGTTCACCGTCTTGATAAGGATACATCAGGATTAATGGTTATTGCCCGTGAGAAGTATGCTCAGATCAAGCTTATAAGAGCTATTTCAAAACATGATGTTGTTCGTGAATATGAGGCTATCTGTCAGGGACTTGTAACTTCAGGTGGTACCGTTGAAGCATCTATTGGCAGAGATTCATTTAACAGAACCAAAATGGCTGTAGTAAATGATGGTTTCGGACGAGAGGCAATTACTCATTATCGTGTAATGGAGCAGTTTAGAGAACACACCTTACTAAAATTAAGACTAGAAACTGGTCGAACACATCAGATTCGTGTTCATATGGCTTCAATTGACAGACCACTGTTAGGCGATAGCGTATATGGCGGAAGAAGATTAAAAATGATGAAAGGCGCTAGTGAAGAACTTACAAATGCCTTAAGAGATTTCAAACATCAGGCTCTTCATGCAGCTCATATTGAATTTATTCATCCAATAACAGGAGAAGAGATGAGTTTTGATGCACCTTTACCTGATGATTTTAAGTCGCTTATTAAACTTCTTCGAGAGGATGATCAGGTAAATGGAGAAAAGTTCTAGTATAAAAAAGGTTGATTATCTTCTTGATAATGTAACCTTATGTTATACAACAGTTAATGGTGGCTATTCAAAAGGAAACTTTTCAACCTTCAATCTTGGGTTGCATGTTAACGATAGTACCATTGATGTTCTCAATAACAGAAAAGAACTTACATCCTATCTGAACAAAAAAATAGTATGGATGAATCAGACTCATTCAAATACTGTTTTATATGTCAACTCATCCGATGCCAAAGCAAATGATGTTTTTTCTGATACAGTTCCGTCACTTGGTGTACAAGCTGACGGTATTGTAACGGATGATAAAAATATTGCACTTGCAGTACTTACAGCAGACTGTCTTCCATTAATTCTTGTTAGTGAAGATAAAAAAATCTGTGCTGCTATTCACTGTGGATGGAGAGGCATTTACTCGGGAATCATTGATAATGCTGTAAAAATCATCCGCGAGAAGAATACTAGTAAGTTATATGCCTTTATAGGCCCCCATATCTCTCAGAACTCTTATGAGGTTGGAGAAGAATTACTTTCAAAGTTTGTATCTGTTCTTGGTGAAGAGGCAAAGGAAGCATTCATAAAAAAAGGAGATTCAAAATATCTTTGTTCTCTTGAAAAACTAGTAAAGATAAATCTGAAAAAACTGTCTGTTTCAAAGGTTGAAAGCTGCCATATTGATACCTTTACTGACAAATCATATTATTCTTACAGAAGAAATCCTGTAACAGGAAGACTTGCAACAGTTATATCTCTTTCCTAAAAATGCAACGTAGTTTGCATTTTTCTATAAAGTGATAATCCTTATCACTTTAAATTACAAGAATCGTCCCCATATATTAGTTGAATACAAAATAAACCTTAATTTAAAGGGAGGCGTAAATGCGCTTAGATAGATTTACTGTCAAGTTCCAGGAAGCTTTAGCTGATGCTCAGTCTTTAGCTGTTGGACATGACAATCAGTTTATAGAGCCTGTACACGTAATGTCAGCACTTCTTGCACAAGAAGATGGAGCTGTAAGACCACTTGTAACTTTAGCTGGATCAGATCCTCAGGCATTAAAGATGCTTGTCGACAAGGCTGTTGACAAATTACCTAAGGTACAAGGCGTTGGTGGTGATCTGCAATTATCCCCTCAGACAGGCAAATTACTAAATCTTTGTGACAAGCTTGCTCAAAAGGGTGGCGATTCATATATTTCATCAGAATTATTTGTTCTTGCTGCAATTGAAGCTGATAGTGAATTAAAGGAAATCTTCACTCGTTGCAATCTTACTTTAGAGAAGGTAAATACTGCTTTAAAGGAGATCCGTGCAGGTCAGAATGTTAATGATGAAAATGCTGAGAACACTCGTGGTGCTTTAAAGAAGTACTGTATTGATCTTACAGAAAGAGCTGAAAAGGGCAAACTTGATCCTGTGATTGGCCGTGATGATGAAATTCGTAGAACAATGCAGGTTCTTCAGAGAAGAACAAAGAATAATCCTGTTTTAATTGGTGAACCTGGTGTTGGTAAAACAGCAATTGTTGAAGGTCTTGCTCAGCGAATTGTTAAAGGCGAGGTTCCAGAGGGACTTCGAAACAAGAGAGTTTTATCTTTAGATCTAGGTGCTCTGATTGCAGGTGCTAAGTATAGAGGTGAGTTTGAGGAACGTCTGAAGGCTGTTCTTAACGATTTATCTAAAGAAGAAGGCCGAATTATTCTGTTTATCGATGAGCTTCATACAATGGTTGGAGCCGGTAAATCAGAAGGTTCTATGGACGCAGGTAATATGCTAAAGCCGGCTTTGGCAAGAGGTGATCTGCACTGCATGGGTGCTACAACTTTAGATGAGTACCGTCAGTATATTGAGAAGGATGCCGCTCTTGAACGCCGTTTCCAGAAAGTATTTGTAGGTGAACCGTCAGTTGAGAACACAATTGCTATTCTGCGTGGTTTGAAGGAGCGTTATGAGATCCATCATCATGTACAGATTACTGATCCTGCAATTGTTGCTGCAGCAACACTGTCAAACAGATATATCACTGACAGACAGTTACCAGATAAGGCTATTGACCTTATCGATGAGGCAGCTGCAAGTATCAGACTGCAGATTGATTCAATGCCAGAGCCTTTAGACAAACTTGAAAGACGTCTTATCCAGTTAAAGATGGAACGTCAGACTGTAGCAAAGGAAACAGATGAGGCAAGTAAGAAACGTCTTGCTGCTATAGACGATGAAATAGCAACTGGAGAGAAGGAGAAACAGCGTCTTACAGAAATATGGAAACGCGACAAGATCATTCTTGAAGGTACACAGCAGCTGAAGATTAAACTTGAGAATGCCCGTCATGAATATGATGTTGCAAAGCGTAAAGGCGATCTTGCAAAAATGAGTGAGCTTCAGTACGGCGTTATTCCAAATCTTCAAAAACAGATTGAAGAAGGCGATAAGAACAAGAATGACGAAACTCAGCTTATCAAGAACAAGGTTACTGATACTGAAATTGCTGAGGTTGTATCAAAGGCAACAGGCATTCCTGTAACAAAGATGCTTGAAGGTGAAAGGGCAAAACTTCTAAGAATGGAGGATTCTCTTCATAAGAGAGTAATCGGTCAGGAAGAGGCTGTTCAGGCAATTGCCAATGCTATAAGACGTAGCAGAGCTGGATTATCAGATCCTAACAGACCAATTGGTTCATTCATGTTCCTAGGTCCTACTGGTGTTGGTAAGACAGAACTGTGTAAGGCTTTAGCTGAATTCCTATTTGATACAGAAAAGGCAATGGTCAGAATCGATATGTCAGAGTTTATGGAGAAGCACACTGTATCAAGACTAGTTGGTGCGCCTCCAGGATATGTAGGTTATGAACAGGGTGGTTATCTGACAGAGGCTGTTCGTCGTCGACCTTATTCTGTAATTCTGCTAGATGAAATTGAGAAGGCTCATCCTGATGTTTTCAATATTCTTCTGCAGGTACTTGATGATGGAAGACTGACAGATGGTCAGGGCAGAACAGTTGACTTTAAAAATACAGTAATCATCATGACTTCAAATCTTGGTTCAAGCATGATTCAAGAAGAGAATGAGAAGAGCGATTATGATGCAATTAAGTCAAAGATCCTTGCTATTCTTGAGCAGAACTTTAAGCCAGAGTTCTTAAACCGTGTTGATGAAACAGTGGTATTCCATCCATTGAATCATGAAAACATCAAGAGAATTGCAAGAATTCAGCTTGAAACTCTGTCTAACAGACTTAAGAGTGCTGGTTTTGATATTACACTTGGAGACAGTATCTTTGAGCGAGTTGCTACAGTTGGTTTTGATCCTGTATTTGGAGCAAGACCATTACGAAGAGCAATTCAAAATGAGGTTGCTGATCCATTATCAAAGGTATTGCTTGCAGGTAAGATCCCAACCGAGAAGCCATTAATTCTTGAGGCTGACAAGGATGGAAAGTTAAGCTGTAAGCCTAGATAATGCAGAATCTTGCAATATAAGGCAGGATTAGTATCCTGCCTTTTTTTACAACTGAAAAAAATGAGTATTAAAGAACAGTTTAATTTAGTGTCAAAGGAATATGATTCAGCAAGAAGAATTTTTATTCCTTGTTTTGATTCTTTTTACGAAAAAACAACAGAATTTCTGGCTGCAAATTTAAATCCGAAACGAATTTTAGATCTTGGTGCTGGTACTGGTCTTCTCGACGCTTTTTACATAAAGCATTTTCCAAATGCAAAATATCATCTTGTCGATGTTGCAGACAAAATGCTTGAAGTAGCAAAGAAGAGATTTGATAGTCTTGAAAATATTTGCTTTGAGGTAAATGACTATGCTCAGAATTACAGATATAAAGATTTTGACATGGTTATATCAGCTTTATCCATTCATCATTTAGAGGATGAAACAAAGCAAACTCTTTTTGAAAGAATTTATGAAAATCTTCCAAAAGGCGGAGTTTTTGTAAATTACGATCAGTTCTGTTATGACGATAAGGATTTATCTGAAAAGGCAGATTCGTACTGGCGTAAAAAGATAGAAAGCAGCTCTTTGAGTGAAGATGAAATAAAAAAATGGAAAGAACGCTGGAAACTTGATAGAGAGGTCAGTGTAAAACAGGAAATTCAGATGCTCAATAAAGCAGGCTTTAAGAATGTGGAATGTATATTCTATGAGCTTAAATTCGGTGTAATCATTGGATATAAAGATTAATTGAAGATTAATTGCTAAAAAAAATTAAAAAAATGTTTGACAAGAATTAAAAAAAGTCTATAATGCATTTCCGTTGTCACAAACGATAACGAACATTAACCAAGCGTTAATGAAGATCTTTAAAAATCAGTACGGACAATCTGTGTGGGCCCTCGGAAGAGGGACAAAAAAAACGAAGTGTTGAAAGCGAGAGCTGAAGGAACACAAAAAATCAAAATCTTTATTTTCGAAGAGTTTGATCATGGCTCAGATTG
>NZ_JBGVMC010000337.1:0-2051 GCF_045124615.1 Succinivibrio sp. | reverse complement strand
GACAACCAAATCATACCGATCATGCTCACAAAATGATTTGACGGTAGATTTACACTTTAAACTCCAGTAGGCAAGCCTTACGGATGCTCTTTGACAATTTGTTTTTCTCTTTTAATCTGTGATTTTTGGATCACTGTTTCAATTTATTTTGTGACGAAGGGATCACAGATCAATATTTTGCTTGAAATTTCACCTGAAAACTGATCAAATACTGAAAGTTTAAGACTTTTAAGGTACGTCATGGAATCATCTGTTCAGTTTCAGGAGTTGGAGCAGTATGCTAAACAGCATACTCGTTTTTCCGCACCTGCTGATTCTGAGCCAGATTTCAATGAACAGTATGTACAGGCTCTTCATGAGCATGGATATACTGAGGATGATGCATTCTTTGATGACTACATGTATCAGGTAGAAACAGCACGAGACCGAGCTGAACGGTTCCTGAAAAAGAGACCTCTTACCACAGCCATTATGGCATTGCGTAATGACATAAGACGAAAGTACTTTCAGTATGATGAAAGGAACAGCGACTATGTCATTTACACATCTGATGTGGTACTGCTTGTAGTTATGCTGTCATCACTATGAGGCAACCATGACTGCAGAGAACATGCTAAGTTCTACTTTATCTACAATCCAATCCTTCAGTACATCATACCTGATATGCCATCACCTAAATGGATGATATCAGCTGAAGAGATTAGGTTCTTTTTAAAGATGATACCTGATGATGAGTTCTCATCAATGTTCAGACAGTACTTTTCAGATGCCAGAATTGAAGCTTATGAGCTCGTTCATAACATAAGGAATGAAGATGACAATGTATCTGACTACCGACACCTTTTAGGAGGTGACGGGCAGGAATTACGCTCATCATTCAGAAGAGGTGAAAAGAGCCGTAAAAAGAAAGGTGCCCACAGAGTTAGTCTTTATGACTGCAGTGCACTCAATGTCATAAGCTACAGGATGGTAAAAGCCAAGAACAATGAAGTATCAGCCTTTATCGAAATGATTGATAACAGTTCATTACCTCAAGACAGTATCTTTTATGCTGATGCCATCAATACTACAGCTAAAATGATTGAGTTTCTAAACTCAAGATGCCTTGACTACATCATGGCTGTTAAAACCAACCTTTTAAACAGACCTGTAGTTATGGCAATTGAGAAGTACAAAAGACGGTGGAGATATCCTTACTAAAGAGGATATTTTACCTAATACCAGGACTGTGATAAGAGTTTATAAGGAAACTCAAAGTCACCTTAAAGACGATAAAGAAGATGGTCGTAAAGTTCCATCCACTCTCTATTTCATCTCAAGCCTTCCATTTACTGAAGAAAACTGTCATCAGACAGTTTTCTCCTTAAGAAGCAGATGGATGTACGAAGCACAGCACCACATCATTGATACAGTTCTGTTACAGGATATGCAGCACTGCTGTGATGAAAATCATTTAGCTTCAATCATTGGTCTTAACTCCATGGTTTATAACGTCATCTCCTTTGCAAGAGAAAAGATGTCCAAACGAGGGTATGACAATATTAAACACCGTACTAAGGAAACAGCAAGGAAAGCTCCTCTTATCTCTTACAAGATTAGCTTTAAGATATTTGAGAACAATCCTCTGTTAGCCTTAGCATACCTCATGGAGTACTTTGATACCCAGACTGCAGAAAGCTAATCAAAACAGATATTCAATCCAATCAGAACCGAGTACTCGGTTCTGAGAATTTCCTTTTGTAAGAACTGACATTTACCCTTAAAATTAAAGAGAAAAACTCATTGTCAAAGAGCATCACATCAGGTTTACTGATGGATTAAAAAAAAGCGATATCAACCTACTTCATTCTGTGATCATGATCGGTATGATTTGGTTGTCGTACTTTTTTTCAAAACAACAGAGACTTTTATGCCAAAAATTACTTATTCAGCAACACCTAATCTTGATAACATAAGAAGAGAATATTTAAATGGGGTCTTAAATCATTCTCTGGAGGAATTAGTCCCTGAAGATGATAACCAACTACAAAAGGATCAAAGTGAAATTACAT
>NZ_JBGVMC010000336.1:0-2927 GCF_045124615.1 Succinivibrio sp. | reverse complement strand
ATTTTTGGTCACTCCTAGAGTAAAAATACAATGGAGTGACTTCAGAGTGACTTATCTTTTATGATATGGTTAAAATAGGATAAGTTAGGATAGGTTAATTATAAGTTAAAGCGCATCAGAATGCGAGTTTTAAATGATTTTGGGATAGGTTGGGATAGATAAGATTTTATAGAAATGGTGCCCAGGACGAGACTTGAACTCGTACTCCTTGCAGAACTACCCCCTCAAAGTAGCGTGTCTACCAATTTCACCACCTGGGCAACGGTTGATATGATAACAAATATATAGATAAAGTAAATACTTAAATAATATTTTTTTACATGCATTTAATTTATTTTTTCAAAATGACCTCTTTTGAAAAATAAATTAAATAAAAATGAGAACCCCCACACTTTCAGAACCTTACAAAATCCTTTAAAAGTGACTTTTTCTTTTCTCGATACTGTATTCTAGTATCTGTAATTTTTCTCATGAGAATACAGAAGATTATCCTCTTTTCCGGTCAGAAGCTTTTTGTAGATGACATCATATAAGATTACATTCTGTACATACAATCTTGTTTCCTTAAAAGGAATATTCTCAATGTACATTGCACTATCACGAACACCACCATCCTTTGACGCCCAGATCTTTATTCTTCCAGGACCTGCATTATATGCAGCAGCTGCAAGGATTCTGTTATTGTCAAATCTGTTGAGCATATCCTTTAGATAAGCTGAACCTAATCTGATGTTGTACTCAGGCTCTACAAGATCTGATGGACCATTGTAAGCCCATTTATTTTTTCTTGAAACAAGTTTTGCAGTATCAGGCATAAGTTGCATTAAACCTACAGCACCAACTGGGGATTTGATCCTTGGATTTAGCATACTCTCCTGTCTTGATATGCCATATAAGAATGAAATTGGCACATTTGAATAGTCAGAGTACTTCTGATATAGCTCAAGATATGGCTTTGGGAATCTGTAATCAAGAGCATCCCATCTTTTACCTGCAACTACACTTGAAATTGAGTATGCAATATTTCCTGTTGATAATGCCCATTCTGCCATCAGCAAGGCATCTTCATTTGTTGAGGTTTTTGCAACCTCCTTCCACTCAACTGACGCACAGTAATCATTGAGTACTCTAAATTCAAAGAAACGTACTGCAGCCTTATTGTGTTTTAGTTTTCCAGGCCATACAGCTTTTTCAGGCAGTTTTTCGTGATTGAATGGCAGAGGTTTTGAAAGCTCAGTTGCAGCAAGGAAACCAAAGAAGCTTCTGTCATTTGAAATCTGCTCCATGAGCTGATTACTCTGCTCTATACGGCCGATTTCGCGGGCAGAACGTGCTTTCCAGTATCTCCAGTTAATCAAAGAACGATCATATTCAGTCAGATGATCATACAAGTCATAAACAATCTGCCACTGTGAGAACCAGATAGCTTTTCTCATTCTCATGATTTTGATATCTTCAGTCCATAAAACAGCAGGCAGATTTCTATCAACCCATGTAACCTCATCAATAGTAGCTTGTCTTGATAGGAAAGACTGCGCAAAAATCTGCATTACCTCAAGACGCTGATGATCTGTTACATTGTATTTTTTACAAAATGGGTCAAAAAGCTCTATTGCATCTTTAGCATTAAGATTAGCAAATCGTTTGAATGCAAGTACTGCTGCTCTGCTCTTATCATCGCCTTTTATTACATATTTCTCATCCATGATTTTTGAAGGATCATCATACAGATCCATCAGAGCAGAAATTCTATCCTTATATACGGAATTTGAAAGAGATCTTGCAAGATTCTGTGTAGTCTGTTCATAGTTTCTTGCAATATATGCTCGCTCAAAACGCTCAAGAGTAAGCTTATCTGTAAGATATCCGTGTTTTGCCCAGGTACTGATAAGACCATCGCAACCTTGTGGATACTGCTTTAATCTAAGATACAGTTTTGATGCAAATACAGAAGCAGAGCTATCTGCAAAACCTCTATTCCATCTTGCCTCATAATAACGACACTGTCTTGAAAGCTGTACTGAGTTGAGCTCGACATTATCTTCAAAAGGCTTCTTTCCTATAAGTTCAAGAACTTTTTTATACTGTTTCTTTTTAGACAGATAATCAATATAAACGCTCTTCACATAGGAGTTTAACTCCTGATGATGAGACTGTTTTAAAAACTGTTTTACTAAAGAATACTTTTCAATCTTTGGATCTTCAACTAGATAATAATAGTCAATCCATATTGCAAGAGGATAACCTTTTAAAAAATTGCGTTTTATATATAAAGCCTTTTGCTCATCACCCTTTTTAATAGCAGTTTTAGCATCATTAAAGTAATTTCTCTGCTTTACAAGCTCAGGTGTTGTTTCAAGCAGTGGATTCTTTAACATTGAATCTGAGACTGATTTTGGAGTTTCCTTGTTAAAAGGAGGCTTAACATTCAGAGGAGGCTTTTTAACAGTTGCAACTCTTTTATTTGCAACACTCTTTTTTGTTACAACTTTCTTTTTTGAATTACTTTTTTTCTGAGCTTTAGAGATAGCCTTTTTTATATTCTTTTTGGTATTAGCTTTTTTCAAAGCTCTTGCATTTTTCTTCTTAACAGTCTTTTTTACTTTCTTTTTAGCTGTACTCTTTTTTGTGCTGCTAGTAGTGTTATCTGCAGCATAGGCATTAAATACTGGAGTTACTGATGTAATAAAAAATAAAACTGATAAACAAAGTATCAGTTTTCTAAAAATTTTCTTCATTAAAAAAGCTCTTTGTCATGTTCTATCTTACGAATAAGATTATACGACAAAGAGCTTTGTATGAACTTATTTTTTATCGCAAAGTTTAACTAACTTCTTGTAAATACAGTGTAATAACCAATTAAAAGAAGAATTGCTATTACAGCTGTCAGGATATAGCGGTAATAGATCCTAAGTTTTGATGAAACT
>NZ_JBGVMC010000335.1:0-7740 GCF_045124615.1 Succinivibrio sp. | reverse complement strand
AGCCTGCTGGACGCGGTGTTTGGATAGTAAAAGAGATCCCTAAGAAAACTAGAGATCTCTTTGATCTGTTTAAAATTGCTTACCCTAAAAAGCAGGTCAAAAATTAGTAACTATGACCTGCGGAGTTTAGGGTAAAATTTACAGATAACCGATTTAATTCAATAGCAATGAAAATAAACTTACTAAAACAGCGCCTTTTTTAAAGGAGTTCCTTTATTTTCTGCAAGACTTCTCTTTTTATTGTTAACAGTCTACCTTATTGAGCAGAGAAAACATGAATTATGCTTTTTTCGGTTACTCTTACTTTAAAGTGCCAACATAGCGATGATTCAAAATTTAGCCATAATCATAAAAATTATAGGGAAAAAATCTGATTGTTTAAACATAAAGGCTATAATTATCACAGTAATACATAATGTAGGTCGAATTCATGAAAATTATAGCTCAGTCTGAAAACATTGAAGATTTTTTAGATAGTGATTTTATTTATGTCGATAAGACTGAATATATTTACAATCTTGTTAAGAATTACAAGAGAGTTTTCTTTTCACGTCCTCGTCGTTTTGGTAAATCACTTACTCTAAACACCATAGGAACTCTTTTTGAAAAAGGTGTTGATCCGTATTTTAAAGGAACATGGATTTATGACAAATGGAATCAGGAAAAATATCCAGTTCTTCATTTGAGTTTTCTTGAATACTCAGCAACTGATTTAAATGCTTTCAAGAAAAGTTTATGTCAGCCGATTCGTGATTTTGCAAGACTAAACAATATTACAGACTATACCGACGACAATGAACCTTCTAATCTGATTAGAAATATTTTTACTGTTATGCAGGATCAAATGAGGATAGTTCTTCTAATTGATGAATATGATCGTCAGCTAACAGCAAATATTAATAATAAAGAGCTCTATGATAAGTTCAGGTTCTGTATCAGAGATTTCTATGGCGTGATTAAAGGAAAAAAGCAGATCAAATTCATGGCTGTAACCGGAGTAACCAGACTCAAGGATGAGTCTATTTTCTCAGTTGGATCAGATATTCTAGATTTAAGCTATGATCATTTCTTTTCTCAGATGATTGGTTTTACAAGAGAGGAGATAAGAAAATTTTATATTGATTATCTGAAGCTTGGTGCTAGCTATGAGAAAGGTGTAGATATTGATTCCGTAACAGATATTGATATTGAGCAATTCCTTGATAGGATTGCAGAGCATTATGATAGTTACTGCTTTGATAGAAAATATCATAACAAGGTATTTTCCACCTATTCCGTTAATAATTTTCTGCATAGTATAGTTTCCGATAAAGAAGTTTATTTCGGAGATTATTGGTACGATGTAGGAGGTCTTCCATCAATTCTTATGAACTATATGGAATCTCATAATCTGAATATAAACAGACTACTTAATTCAGAAATTGAAATTCCTTACAACGATTTTATGAACCCTACATCTCTCATTGATATCAATGAAAATGTTCTGATGTGTCAGACCGGATATTTAACTTTAAGATCTGAAATTGTGCCTGGTTATGACATAATCTTAGGTCCAGCTAACAGAGAAGTTAGAACAGCATTATTCCTTCTGCTAAGTTTAAAAATATTTGATACTAATAATTCTGCGTTTTCATTAAAAAACAGATACGTTTTTGAAAATGGCACTGTTGAAGATATTATTGCTCTGTTCAACGATGTCTTATCAACCTTATCATACGATAAATATCCAGTTGATAATGAGTCTGTTCTTAGAGCATTACTACAAGTATACCTTTTAGGTAGAAATCTTGATGTTAGAATCGAACAGCACAATTGTAAAGGCAGAAGCGACATTCTTGTAAACTTCTCTAAACGCAGAGTTGTGCTAGAACTGAAATACACTGTTAAAACAAGTGAAGAACAGCAAAAACTCAAGGATGCAGAACAGCAGATTATAGAAAAGAACTACGGTCTTGAAAATCTTCAAGACAGAGAACTATTACAAATTGCCTGCGTTTTCAATGGTGATAAGGACAAACGTCAGATCACAGTGTATAAGAAAGTTGATTTATAGTGAGATTCTTTCTACATTGAATCTATATAAAGTGACGCCTACATTAAACATATACAAATGATACAGTAAAGGAACAATGAATAATGTAATCCTATCTGCTATCGATATATGTGAAAGTTCAGCTATTACCTACATACAGATGTGCAGAATAGATAATGCAGAAAATGAGTACTATGATGAAAAATCTAAAAGTGACTTCGCAATGGTACCATAAAGTCCGATCCAAGATCGGACCTAATCAAATGAGTATGGATATATCGTAAAAGACCTACAAAATCATAGTCTATGATTCAGTTAATTGACCTTATTTACGGGTCAGATAGTCACCCTGACAGACATACTGATATGTTGTAAGCTCCTCAAGAGCCATAGGACCTCTTGCATGCATCTTCTGAGTAGAAATTGCAACCTCTGCACCAAGACCAAACTGACCACCATCAGAGAATCTTGTAGAAGCATTAACATATACACAGGCACTAGGTGCTGCTGATGCAAATAACTTTGCATTTGATGCTGAATCAGTAAGAATTGCATCAGAATGCTGGGCATTATGAACTCTCATATGCTCAATTACCTCATAGATATCATTTACAATGGTGATATTCATCTTCAGAGATAAGAACTCCTCAAAGAATGATTCATCATCACCTTCTTGTTTGTAAGGATAATCAGCAAGATATCTGTCAGCACCATTGTGAGTTACAAGAGTAACCTTTTTCTCTTTGAGTTTTTGACTGACTAAAGGAATAAACTGCTCTGCCACATCCTTGTGAACAAGCAGTGTATCAAGGCTGTTACATGCTGATGGTTTCTGTGTTTTAGCATTGAACACAATATCTGCACTCTTTAATAGATCAGCACTCTTGTCAACAAAAATATGAGAGATACCAAAACCACCAATAATTACAGGAATTGATGAATTCTCCTGACACATTCTTTGCAGTGCAACACCACCTCTTGGAATAATTAGATCGATATAGTCAGAGAGTTTTAGCATCTTTGATACAATTTCTCTGTCTGTATCAGATATCAGGCTAACACCATTAGGATCTAAACCTGCACTTTCTAAAGCCTTGACAATAATTGAATGTAAAAGAACATTAGTTGCAAGACACTCTTTACCACCACGTAAAATACAAGCATTTCCTGATTTAATACACAAGGCTGCAATATCAACAGTTACATTTGGTCTTGACTCAAAAATCACACCGATTACACCGAATGGTACTGACTTTTTAACAATCTGAAGACCACTTTCAACGGTCCTACCATCATAGATTCTGCCAACAGGATCTGAAAGCTTTACAACCTTTTCAACACCGCAAACCATTTCCTCAAATCTTGCTTTTGTAATGGTAAGTCTGTCTACTAAAGCTTCTGAGTAACCAGCCTTTTTGGCATTCTCTACATCTACAGCGTTTACAGAGAAAATTTTGTCTTCATTTTCTCGAAGGCTTTTTGCAACAGCTAAAAGAGCTGCATTTTTTGTATTAGTGTCTAAAAGACCATATGAGTATGATGCCTTTTTTGCATCCTTAGCAACTTTTACAATATCAAACATTTTATTTCACTATTACAAGATCGTCTCGGTGAATTGCAACATCACCATGAGTAAAACCAAGGATCTGCTCAAAAGCATCAGAATGCTTACCACAGATAAGATTTAATTCGTCAGATGAATAACGGGTAAGTCCTCTAGCTAGAACATTACCCTTTTCATCTGCGACTAAAACTGTTGCTCCGCGAAGGAAATCAGACTCAACTTTAACAATACCTTTTGGAAGCAGTGAAGAGCCTTTGTTCAGTAGTGCTTTGACAGCACCGTCATCAACAACGATAGTACCCTGTGCTCTTGTTGCAGTACTAATCCATGATTTTCTTGCCAGCACTGGTTTTGATGATGGTTTAAAGAAAGTACCTTCTCCTTTACCCTTTGCAAGAGCAAGAATTATTGAAGGTTCAGCGCCTGATGCAATGACAAGTTCAACACCTGCCTCTGTTGCAACTGATGCTGCCTTAATCTTTGTAGCCATACCACCAGTTCCAAGAGTTGTTCCAGATCCTCCTGCAATCTCAATGATGTGCTCATCAATCTTTTCAACACTGTTTATAAGTTTTGCATTCTTATCTTTTCTAGGATCGCCAGTGTAAAGACCTTTCTGATCGGTTAGCAAAATAACCTGATCAGCTTCAACTAGAACGCCTGATAAAGCAGCAAGATTGTCGTTGTCACCAACCTTGATTTCAGAAATTGATACAGCATCATTCTCGTTAATGATAGGAATTACTCCCATCTCAAGCATCGCAAAGAGGGTATCTCTTGCATTCAGATAACGCTCGCGGCTGTCAAGATCTGCTCTGGTTATTAGGATCTGACCTACCTTAAGATTGTAGATTGAAAACAGTTTTTCCCATTCTTCAATAAGCTTTACCTGACCTACTGATGCAAGCATCTGCTTGTATCTAACATCTTTTGGAAGATCGGGGTAACCTAAAAACTCACGGCCTGCAGCAATTGCACCAGATGAAACTAAAATCACCTGAGCTTTCTGCTCTATCAGTTTAGAAACGGTACGTACAATCTCAAGCATATGGGCACGATTCAAATGATTCATTCCACATGTAAGAGTACTAGTACCTAACTTGATTATTATGCGTTTGTTTTTAAGTGAGGTCATTTCCTGTCCTAAGATTTATTCACACAGTTGTTTTTTTAGAAACTGACATATTCCATCAAACATTATTTTATCGGTAATATCAGCAACACCGTTTTCATATTCATCTATCTGCAGATGCTCAAATGTCATACTCAAAAGAAGTTCATCCTGTTTTGTGACAACTGATTTTCTTGCGCATCCGACATAGGTGTCAAAATAACATTTTGTACCGGCACCGATAAGGCCCTGCTCCTTTAAGGAAAGAGCTTTTAGCTGAGGGATAACCGTATCCCATGAACTAGCATCAAGATCAAGACGATTACACAGAGATGATCTGAGGCATAAAGGGAATGATTTTAAAAGTGATGCATCTGTAAATACACTGTGTATATATGGGAACACAACGCACAAAGCTTTAATATCATCGCGTTTTAGAACAGCAGCTCTCATACATGATGTTGCAGCAAGTCTTGAACCTAATAGAACAATTTTTGTTGAATCCACATTATTAAGTGTTTTGACATGATCAATTGCACTTTCAGTAACTGCAGATAAATGTTCACTGAGTGTAAGCTTGTCGCACTCTCCTGTACCAGGAAGTTCTACAACAAAAATTGCAATTTTTTCCTTTTTAAAAAAGTTGTTATACATTCTGAAAAAGGAGGTTGGGCCAAATTCATAGTTGCAAACACAGATAACACAAGGAAAAACGCCGTTATATGAAGGAAGATGCAGATATCCTTTTACATCTTTTGAATCAACCTTGAATGTTTCTTCTTTGAGGTAACCAAGAGAATTATCCACCTTAAACATCTGCTTGTAGGTTGAACGGCTAAGTGCATCTGCCTGAAGAGCTAAAGTATCCCCCTTTAAATTAGGAAATGATGCAATGGAAAAATATCTTGAAGCCATTCTATAGTTATGACTTGCCTTATCATATTCGCGATTAGCCTCATTCTCATGAGCAAGATTCACTCTCTTTTGAGCAATTGAGCTGAATTCATAAATCCAGTTACCAGGACCATAGTCTTCAATGGTATCAAAGCATTCGCGGGTTCTATGGCCTTTTGCAACACTTATTTTAGAAAGAGCTTCATCAATATCAAGGGCATTTCCACCTGACAGAACCCATTCATATCTTAATAAAGGTCTGTAGAAATTCTTTGTAAAACCAAACGAATTATCCTGCCTAATAATTTTAGGCAAAGGACATCCTCCATTAGATATGGTGGATGTTTCCTTATATACAAACTTTGGTTTAAATAAGATCTCTGAGAGATTCTGTGATTCTTCAGCCATTAGATTAAATACCGTTACTGTGTCTTACAATTTTATACTAATAGCAAAAATAAATCACTTGTTACTTACAGATACGGTAATAAAAAACTTTAAGTCATCATTTTTGCTCTTTCATGTAATGCGTGGCATTTTGATTAACAGATAGTACATAGAAAGCAAAAAAAAAACATACTGATCTTACGTCTTATACACCATCCTAAAGGATGTTTTTTTACGACACCATTTGATAAAAAGCATATGAAGTTAAAAACAATCATATCAATTTGAAAATTAAAGATATTTTTCTAAAGATAAAAAAGTTTCCCACAAATAGAAATGGCTTTACATAGCACTTTTCCCACAAAAACAACCACATCCCACAGAGTTTCCCACAAAATTGTGGAAAAGTAATAATTCAAATAAATTCATAAAACAAAAAAAATAGATTAATGAATGTATAAATAATGAAAATTATAACTAAAGATAAAATTTTCATTTTTTCTAACTTACTGTTCTACAAAGAATAATTTTAATTAATTTTCTTTTGAAAATTTTTTCTATATATTTATTAGTTTTATTTAATACACTTTTCGTCAATACTATTAACTTTTATATTTATAAATCTGTAATTTTAAATTCCCACAACCAGAAGTAAAGAAATGCTATTTAATAAGGAAAATGACCAGTTTTATGGAAAATTAAAAAAAGTTTCCCACAACTGTGGAAAAAGAATTTTTGAGTTTCCCACAGGCATAAAATTTTAATTTAAAGTTTTGTTTCTTCACTATCATACTGTTTTATAAGTATTTTTAATTAGTAATAAATACTGATTAGGAAAAAATTTTGATATATACCAACTATTAGAAAAAAGTCAAAATTTTTATTCCCACAGAGTTTCCCACAGAAAATAATAAAAAATAAATATTATGTGTTTTTTTCAAATTTGTAATTAAGGGTATTTTTTTGCATGTTGACAGAAGCCTTATAAATTTTATTCTATTGATTTATAATAACATTTTCCTTATATACTTTATTTATTAAGCCTATATTCTCAAAAAACAAAAGTGGCTTAGCAATGCGATTTTTAATTTTTTGCACCATTTTTTTACTGCACAATCGCTCACAATTTTCAATAATTTATTATCCTATTGATATTCAAGAAAATAATTTATTAATTTTCATTTTTATTAAAGTTTCCCACAAGTTTGAGTTCGTGATTTTTAATAGGTTTCCCACAGTTTTCCACTCAATCCACAGAGTTTCCCACAGATTTTTTCCTCATTAATTTTCATTCCAGATTCTACATTTTTTTTACAATTCTGAAAGTGACATTTTTAGGCTGACATTTTTTATTCAAATGAAAATTAATTATTTTTTTTATTGATTTTGCTAACTTTTTCCTAATTCAAAAATTAACAAGTAACATTTTTTAATCAACATTTTTTCTTCTATTGTCATATCACTCTTTCTCATCTTTTTTGTTTTTATGAATTTTCCACAAAGTTAAACACAACAATATCATGTATAAATTTTTCAAATAATCTGACAAAACGTTATGAGCATTTCATTTGTGATAGAATTTTGTCATTAAATTTTTTAGAGATATAACCGTGAATCAGACAACAGCTAACAATCAGAAAAAATCAAAACTACTAAAATCAGGTGCTGTCACTGCATCAGCTACTTTCTTGTCAAGAATACTTGGTATGTTCAGAGATATCGCTATAGCATCTGTGCTTGGTGCATCCTTAT
>NZ_JBGVMC010000334.1:0-1386 GCF_045124615.1 Succinivibrio sp. | reverse complement strand
TTCCAAATCAGTTACACGTCTATCAAGTTCAACTATTTTGTTTTCGTCTCCAGAGCCTGGTAAAAGATTGCAGCGCTCCAGAATATTCTGCAGAACCAAAGAGGTAACAACTTTCTCATTACCTACAATAATTTTTGTCTGAGTGAAGATTTCTTCTAAGGTCGCACAATCACACATTCCCTTCAATACAGCGCCCTTTGCATTAATATGGCAGATATTTAAAGGAGTAAGGGCAATAGTGCCATCTATAGCAGCTTCTGCCTCGTCATTTGTAGCAAAACGTGTAATACCTGCAGTAGTTGATGTTGCAGGTGGATTAGAGAAAGATATATCTCCAAAATCAATATACTGTGGATTGCCATTGGTTAACAGAATATTGAAGGTGAATAATGCTTGAGAGGTTGCAACCTTCTGCAGAATAGGCTCTTGTGAAGAACCAACTGCAAACAGAATATTATCTGAAGTATAGATACCGACTGAACGAACTGTATAAACAGAATCAGAAGAATCTGTAGCATTAACCTGAATTTCTGTTGCTGATACAGTTGAACCGCCAACAGTAGTTAATTCTGCAACAACATTTCCAATATCAGAAGTCTGCTCAGAAGGTTTAAAATAGGCATTACCTAGCTGAACCTTTGATAATGTAACCTTATTGGTTCCTGAATGTTCTGCATTGATCAGTGCCTGAAGACCTGCTGCAGTAATAATGATGTCCATTTCCTGAGACATAAGATAACTCCTTTAATTTATAAAAGAATAAGAGAAAGATTTCATTGCTGAATAGGTTCTGATGTTTCTTGCTGAAACAAATGATGATTTCAGAGGTTTTACGTCATTAACTGTGATGTAAGAAAATGCTTTAAGTCTTGATGTTCTGCTTAACGTTGAATGCACCTTACATACAAGTTTTTGCACAATTGGAACGTTGCACATGACAACGCTCTTTTTGCCAGCAGAAAGAGTCAGATTGCCTTCTAAGGCCTGAATGATTGTTAATGTGTACTGAGAACGAACCGGCTTTGTAATATCAATAAGCAGTCTTAGATCGCGAGTCATTTCATCACGAACAATACCGCCTAGCTTGTTCTGACTTACAGTGATTTTGAATGTATGAGGAGTTCCCTGAGGTGACTGCTCCCACCATTCCTGCACGGTTGATGCGCTCCTTACTGAAGCTAATGCGTTTTTAACCGCACTCAGTGTTCCCATTCTGCGCTTTTCAACAATCATTGTAGCTATCACTGCCCTTTTTGTGTCTATTGGCCATGAATCACGCCACACTAAAGGTTGCCATTGAACTGCTAAATGATCTAACTGTTCGCTTGAAAGTTCATTGATTCTATATAAAAAAACAGCATCATTAAGATGCTGATGAACTTTTGA
>NZ_JBGVMC010000333.1:0-2080 GCF_045124615.1 Succinivibrio sp. | reverse complement strand
GAAACTGCTCCTGAATTATTCATAACAAGAGAGGAAGCTGAAGCTGTCGGCTACTCTGATAACGATGTTAGGTCTCAGCAGGAGATAGCAGAAGAAGATGCAGAGGCAGAATTACTCTTAGCTGCTGAAGAGGTTTAATCTCATGGCTTACAATAAGAAAAACTTTCAGAAGAAAGATCATTACACTGACACTGCAAAAGAAATAGCAGATGTCTTTATCAAAGCACTTGAAGAGGAAACTCTTCCTTGGAGATCTGGCTTTGATAAGTTCAGCTACATTAAACCTTTCAATCCTGCATCTGGAACAGTATATAGGGGCATGAACTCATTTAACTTTGCACTTCAAAGTTACATGAGAGGATATACAGATCCACGCTTTATGACAATGGCTCAGGCTAATGAGCTCGGAGGTAAAGTCAAAAAAGGCGAGCACTGCATCTGGGGTTTCAATTTCAAGCCTACTCAAGTTGTAGTTAAGGATGAAGAAGGTAATCCAATTCTTGACGAAAATGGGCTGAAACAATACGAAGAAAAAATGTTTCCTAAGCCTTTTATGGTTTTTAATGTCGAACAGTTTGAAGGTTTAAATCTACCTAAATTACCAGAAGTTGAACAGCCAGATCATAAATGGTCGCCAAATGAAAAAGCAGAAAACATTCTTGTAGCATCAAAAGCTGACATCAAAAATGAATTAACCTGTCAAACACCATGCTACAGACCTGCAACAGATTCAATTGAGCTACCATTAAAAACACAATATAAAGATCCAACTGATTATTATGCAACAGCTCTGCATGAACTTGGGCATTGGACTGGTCATAAATCTAGATTAGACAGACCATTGACAGGAAAATTTGGCTCTCCTGGATATGCCAGAGAAGAACTAAGAGCTGAAATTGCAAGTGCCATGCTCTGTATGCAGTTAGGCATTGAGCCTAAAATTGCTGATAACCATAAAGCATATATAAAAAGCTGGGTCGAAGTTTTAAAGAAAGAGCCAAAGGAAATTCTTAAAGCAGCAAGTGATGCAGAAAAAATCTCTGACTTTATCATGAGCTTTGATCCTGAATACATTAAAGCTAAGGAAACTTGTCAGGCACAAAAACTTTTAACTGATTCAGAGCCTATCACACAACAGAACCTTGATACAGCTATAACTGATGCTAAGGCATTGACTGAACAAAGAGAAAATGCCGATCTGATTAAGAAGTTAAGTTCTGAATTAGAAGATGTTGTTAAAGATCATAAGGAAATCTACAGTCAGGGAAAAGAACAAGGCTATTTCAAAAATTTAGATTTTGATACTTTTGAAAAAATCTACAGCAAAATTCTTGTTCCTGAAGGAAACTCAAAAACCAGAGAAGAGCGTGAAGAGTGGTCTGTAGAACGTCTTGTTGATGCTATTGCTAATGATCCCAAAACTTTAAGTAAGACTCTGGAAGGAGAAATGCCTCCTATGGCATATCTTCACTGGTCTGAAAGTGGAAAATTAAACAAATCATTTGGTAAAAACAGGTTTCTGCCATTAAGTAAAGCAAATGAAGTTGTTCAAGAAATGAACAATAACTATCCTCTTGATAGTGGTTATGACAAATCAAAGTTTTCTGTTCTTTACTTCAAAAAGGATGACTCTGGCATAGGATTTAAAGATGAAAGCTATGAGCATTTTAGATATGACATAGGAAGTGAACCTGCAAATTCCGATCTTTCAACTCACATCAAGGATTACGTTGATAGCATTTTGAAGGGAAAGGAAGACTATATGTACACTTCTGATTACTCTCAACAAAAAGAACTGAAAGAAAGAAAAGCTTTTTTTGCTGATTACAAAGAGCATATTGTTCCTGTTTTTGAGAAATATGCTGCACCTGTGCCTGCAGCAGAAGCAGAAAAAACTACTGGCACTCAATCAATTTTCACTGCACATAAATCAGCTGATATAGAACGATAAAGATAAAGGAGTAAAAAATGGCGACGATTGAAGGAACTGCTTCAAGAGTATCTCACAAGGATAATCTTAAAGAAGATCTGCATGGCATAGGAGCAGGTATACATGACTCTCTTTCAAGCAGCAAAGATC
>NZ_JBGVMC010000332.1:0-2416 GCF_045124615.1 Succinivibrio sp. | reverse complement strand
AAAAAATATTTGCTCTCTTATGACGAGCTAAAACATAAACTTTTCCAAATTGATTTTTTATCAAATCAGTCTGGAGAGATCATTATTGCACTAAATTATCATAAAGCAATTAATGAAATCGAATTCAAAAAGAATATCAGTGACATTAAAAGTCAGTTTTTAAATGAGGGATTAAAAGCTCAGTTTATCGGAAGAGCAAAAAAGCAACTCATATTAGCTGATACTGATACTATTTTAGAAACAATCCATACAAAAGATCGTGATTTTTATTTATATCAGGTTGAAGGAAACTTTTCACAACCAAACATATACGCTTGCCAGAACATGGTTCAGTTCGCAAGAGATTGCTGTACAGACTGCAAAGATGTTGATCTTATAGAACTCTACTGTGGAAGTGGAACATTCACTGTATGTCTTGCTGATCTGTTTAGAAAGGTTATGTCTACAGAAGTATCAAGAGTACCAACAAATACTGCACTAAAAAATATTGAAAAAAACAACATAAAGAATACTAAAATTGCACGTTTATCAGCAGTTGAAGTTGCTCAGGCATTAAACAATGTACGTGAATTCAACCGATTGAAAGAGGCTGACATTAATATTCATGAATACAATTTCAACACTCTATTAATCGATCCTCCTCGTTCAGGTTTATGTGATAAAGAAGCCCTTGATTTCACAGCAAGATTTGACAGAGTTATATATATTTCATGTAATCCAGAAACTCTTGTAAGTGATCTAACATATTTAACTAAGACACATGAAATAAAGAGAATTGCTTTCTTTGATCAGTTCCCCTACACAAATCATCTTGAATCAGGTATTTTGCTAGAAAAGAAGTAGCTTATTAACTGAATAATGCATTAGCAATAAATGATTCTTTATTATTTGAAAGATATGTAGAAAAATGCTCCTAAAGAATATTTAGGAGCATTTTTTATTTCTGATAATTATGTAAAAACACTATTATCTTTTAGATTTTGTATTTCTCTGGAAGAGGTATCTGATTTACGCCTGATGCTACTGCTGCTCTTGCAACTGCGCCAGAAACTGTATTGCGTAGACGAGAATCCATTGGTTTTGGAATCAGATACTCTCGACCATACTCAAGATGATCAACCTGTGCAGCCTTAACAACTTCTGCAGGAACAGGAAGTTTTGCAACTTCACGTAATGCATTCATTGCTGCTTTCATCATTTCTGTATTGATACAGGTTGCTCTAACGTCTAAAGCACCACGGAATAAGAATGGGAAACATAAAACATTGTTAATCTGGTTTGGATAATCAGATCTGCCAGTACCCATAATGATGTCCGGACGCAATTTATGAACAACATCAGGATCAACTTCAGGATCTGGATTTGAACAAGCAAAAATAACCGCCTTGTCAGCCATATGAATGACTTCTTCATCATTAATTAATCCAGGACCTGATACGCCTAACAGAACATCGGCATCCTTCAAGGCATCCTCTAGAGTCTTTGGACCTGCATCATTTATAAAACGTGGTTTTTCACCATTGTTATACTGTGGTCTGTCAGAACGAATTACGCCATGACGATCAACCATAAAGAAATTCTCTTTCTTAGCACCACACTCGATCAGAAAATCTGAACATGCAATACCAGCTGCACCAGCACCTACGCAAACAACTTTACAGTCTTCAATTTTCTTACCCTGTAATTCAACTGCATTCAAAATACCTGCAGTTGTAACAATTGCTGTACCATGCTGATCATCATGGAATACAGGAATATTGCAGCGCTTAACTAACTCACGTTCGATTTCGAAACACTCTGGTGCTTTAATATCTTCAAGATTAATACCACCGAATGTATCTGCAATACACTCAACTGTTGTAATAAAATCTTCTACAGTCTTGTGTTTTACTTCAATATCAATAGCATCTATACCAGCAAAACGGTTGAATAATAAAGCTTTACCTTCCATTACTGGCTTAGAGGCTAATGGACCTAAATTTCCTAGACCTAAAATTGCAGTACCATTAGAAATAATGGCAACGCTATTACCTTTACCTGTATATCGATATGCATCGTCAGGATTCTCGGCTATTTCACGAACAGGAGCTACAACACCTGGACTGTAAGCTAATGTTAAATCATCAGCTGTTTCTGCTGGCTTTGTTAATGCAATTTTAATTTTGCCAGGAACAGGATTCTCATGATAAGCCAATGCTCTATCATGTAATAATTTTGCATCGTGTGACACGGTATACTCCTTATGTCTACTCAAATAAGAAACTGATTAATACTCTTAAAATAAGAATAGGCGACAAATAAAAAAATGGTTAATTTTAACCAAAAAAAATTCTGAAAATTAATTACAAATCACGTCATTTTTTATTACTAACGTTATTTAGTCTAACATTTCAGAAAATAATATTTGAGAGTTATT
>NZ_JBGVMC010000331.1:0-5454 GCF_045124615.1 Succinivibrio sp. | reverse complement strand
AATAAGAAAGCGAGCTTTCCATTCGAACGTACTTTTACAAGAAGTTTTGTAAAGAAGAACAGTAGGAAATCACGAACGAAATGGATACCTGCAACCATGAACATTAAAAGCATGATAACTTCAAGATTTGATTCAATCTCTTTTGTTACATGGTGCATGTCGCACATGCCGAGGAAACATGCTTCAATAACTAAAAGACCACCAGCCTCTAAAGGATAGCAGTCTAATGCCATTGAAAGTGTGAAAATAAATTCTGCAACTAGTAACCAACCTGCAACAAACATAGAATACTGTGCAACGATTGGATTAATGATAAGACATGCAATGATGACATTCTTATACCAAACAGGACAACTTCCAAGGAAGTTGAGCATGCCAGCCTTAGCATAACTTATAGATGTGCTCATATGACCTCAGCTATTAGAATTTTTTGAAAGAAAACTACTTGTAAAAAGTAAAATGTTAGATTAATTATATATTTTTTGAATAACTAATAAAAGAAAATTCTTTACAATATTTGTAGTTATGTCAAAAGAAAAATGAAAAAATGTAAATTAAAGGGCCTGCATTTGCAGGCCCTTAAAGATCAGTGTTAAATGAATGAAGAAACAATGATCAACATTATCTGAGGTGACAGAATTCTTAAGAACATTACGAACGGATAAACTGTTGCGTAACCGATAGAAGAAGCTTCTGCATCCTTATACATACCGTTAGCATATGCAAGAGCTGGAGGATCAGTACATGCACCTGCTAGAACACCTGAGAGAACAAGGTAGTTAACCTTGAACACCTTGTAACCGATGAAACCGATGATTAACATTGGAATGATTGAGATTAAAGTTGCCCAAGCCATCCAGTGTAAACCCATACCGTTTGTTAGCTCATCCCAGAAACCGTTAGCACCAGCTCTGATACCTACAATTGTAAGGAACAGAGTAATACCGATTTCCTTAAATGCAGCAAGGGCAGGCTGAGGTAATCTCCAGTGAAGCTTGTTCTTTGTCCATGCATCACCGAATCTTGCTAAAAGAATTGCTACTACAAGGGTACCACCGATAACACCAAGCTTCATAGGTGCAGGAACGCCTGGTAGAGGAATAGGAATAGAGCCTAAGAGCATACCTAAGAATAAACCTAAGAAAATAGGAATCATAGGAACGTGGTTCATGGTAGCAGATGAGTTACCTACAATCTTACCAGCCTTTCTGATGTCTTCCATAGTACCGATAACGTTCAGCTCATCACCTAAAGCCAGTCTTAAATCTGGAGTTGGCATAAACTGAATACCGGATCTGAATACACGAGAAATAACAAGATTGTGTTTCTTATCTAACTCTAATTCACCAAGTGTACGACCCATTACATTGTTGTTAGTAATGATTAAGTGACGTACAGAAATTGTTGTACCGTGAGTTGTCAGAACATCCTTTGTTTCGGTACCAACAGCCATTGCAGCCTTTGCTACGTATTTAGCACCACCAACTAAGTGGATAAGGTCGCCCTGCTGTAAAACCATTTCACGAGTAGGAACTGATAGTTCACCATCGCGCTTGATTCTTGAACAGATTACAGTACCGTCAATGATACCTGGAATATCATTGATTGTTTTACCGATGAACTCTGAGCTTTCTACCTTAACGTTTGATGAGATAGGAGCATCAAAACCAGCTGACTTGCTGTCACGGTAATCATTACCTGCAGCTTCAACGCTTACCTTGAATACTACACGGATAAGAATGATAGTAATTAAAATTGCGCAAACACCGAATGGATATGCAACAGCATAAGCCTTTGGAACATTAGTTACATTAAAGCCTAATGCAATAGGATCTTTGCCCTGTGCAGCAAGTACGCTAGCAATATCAGATACCATCAGAGAGCCTGCTGATAATGCAGGTGTATTTGTGATAGCACCAGAGTACATACCAACCATAGCATCAGGAGTAACGATGCCTGTGAAGAACAGAGTTAAAGCTACGCAGCATCCAAGAACGATAAGAGATACAGCTAAAGTTAATAACTTTAATCCGCTTCCTCTTAAAGCAGCAAAGAAGCTAGGGCCAACCTGAATACCAATAGCATAAACGAAGAGCATCAGACCAAACTCCTGTAAGAAGTGTAGAATGTTTTCTTCTGCAGTTACGCTACCAGCATCATTGTGAAGATTAAATCCAAAATAAGCGTTTGCAATATGACCGACTAAAATGCCAGAGAAAAGAACGCCTCCGATTCCAAGTCCAACGCCTTTATACTTGATCTGTCCTAAGGCAATACCAAGCACAGCGCCAACTGAAATATAAATAATTAGAAGGGCGAGTGATGACATTAATTAAATCCCAAATGGAACAAACTAAAATACCAATGTCAAAGGAATACGCCTTTGACATAAACGGCGTTATTGTATCAGAGTTTTTATTGTTTTTGAATTGTAAAATGACTTGTGAAGCTCTTTGTGTATGAATTATCTTACAAACGTTTACTCTTTCATCTGATTTAAAATATCGAGTGTAATGTAGACTGTATTTCCTTCATAGTCGACATCTAACAGCGGCTCGTCAAATTCCTCATAGCAGTAGTCATTTATTTCCTCAATTGCCACATCTTTAGACATATATTTTGCACTAAGGCAAAGACCGTTGAATTCATAAAGATCCATTACATCGCATCCACTATTTACGAGTGAGTCTACAAGAGTACGTGCATTTGATGAAGGTAGTTTTGTAACACTAAGATTTCTTTGAGCTTGACTATCATTGGTATTATCAGATTCTTCAATATCTGGTTCAAAAACTTCGTCATCCTTAAGAGAACCTTCAGTAATTCTAATTGACTCTATGACATTCTGAATATGATTTGATTCTGTAATTTTTGAACTTATCTTTGATTCATCAAAATCATCAACTGTTAGTTTTTTATTCTTGGTTGCAAAAGATGATCCCTTGTCAAAAATAAATTCTGATAACAGAGGCTTTAAGGTTTCCTTAAATATATTTGTAAAGTACGAAGCAAGAGGGTGAGTTTTCATTTCCTCTGTTATAAGAAGATTCAGATAGTGAACAGTTTTTTCTGCTGTATTTGAAGTTTCTTTAGCTTTTGCAAGTCTTGCATAGTAGCTGCGTGTGTAGTGCTGATTTCCTCTAACAAGTTGCTTTAAGCAAACAAAAAACTTCATTGCAAGTTTTTCTTGCTCCTGATTTTCAAGATCTAAAAGTTTAACTAGAGTTTTTTCTGCTGCATTTTCAACAACTGTATAGCAGTAAATTATCAGTGCATTCTGTGCACAAGCTAGTTTTTCATAGAATTCATCAGTTAATACTTTTGAGTTTGTATTATCTGTTTCAGTCTGAATTATTTTATGATGCACAAGATTGCATCTTTCCTTTGCACTAAGTGCATGTTCAATAGGAACAGCCATCAGACCAAGATTTAAAATTCCCTTTTCAATACAAGATGAAACTGCAGCCCTGCAATTTGGATCTACAAGATCGATGACTGTTATTAAATTGTCAAAAGACAGATTATTTAGTTTGCCAATCAACTCTAACTGTTCTTTCATATCAAGAGTATTGCTGATGAGTCTTAAAGATAAATCAGGAGAATTTGCATTCATTATTACGTTTATATAATTCTTATACTGATTTAGAATGCTTTTTGACAGTTCCATGCACCCATTAAGATCAAATTCAATTCTTGAACTGCTGATTTTTTCTAGTGTACTGTGGTTTAAAAGTGGTGAAAACAGATAGGAAAATGATTCATGACTAACAAGATATGCCGCTAATGAATCATTATATGAAACATTTATTCCATTAAAAGAAGAAAAACTTTCAATCATCTTTCCTTTTGTATTTTCATTTGATACAAAAGAGCAGAATTTTTCAAACTTATAAAGATTTTCTTTGAAAAGCTTTATAAACAGACTGATTCTGAAAATATATTTTCTATTTGGCACTCTTATAAGTGACGCTCTGTTACTTGAGTTTTCCTTTTCAAGAAGAATAAGCATCAGACTGAAAAGAGATGAAATGTCACTATCAGAGATCTTGTTTATATTTCTGTTTGCAAGAATGATATTTATTGCCAGTTCAATACATTGAGGATATGAATAGAATCCTAAAAGCAAATCATCATCTTGATAAATTACCTGTTCAATGGATATTTTTTCATCCTCAAGCAAACAAGGCAATCTTAAGAACAAAAAGTCTAAAAGCTTTATGAAAAGTAAGGTTGAATCCTCTGTTTTTTGATAAATACTGTTAAGCTCATTTCTATATGCTGTTATCTCAGATTCGCTTGAAGGATTAACTATCTGTTTTAGTATAACTAGCAGATAGAAATATAATATTGCATACAGTCTGCTCTCGGTAGAATTATTACTAATTCCGAGTATCATTCTTCTAGTTGTAAAGTTTATTCTATTAAGATTTGGAATTATGCAGGTAAATACTTCATGCAGATAGTTTAAATCAGAGGAAATAACATTATCAGAAGGAATAGCAGTTTCACTTTCCTGTCTTTTCTCAATTTTGATACCGTAGCATAGATCTTTTAGTGTGTTTATAAATGCATTAGGCAGATTTGAATTACTAAGAGCAGTAAAAAAGTAACTGCTCAAAAAAGAGCTCTTTGAAATGTTTGATTTATTGCTGATAATGTCAGATAGCTTTTTACCATATTCCTTATTATTCTGATTTGTAATAAATGGAATGCTCAGATACGGTATTAAAGAGCTTCTTGAATATACGCTTAAATATTCGAACTTGGATACAAAATAGAAATTTTCATGCATGCTTACTATTGGATAGTAACTGTTACTTTCAAAATATCTGTATTCTTTTGTTCTAGTTTGTTTTTCTGGTTCCTTTTTATGAGCATAGTTTTCAATTTGAGCTCTTCTTTCAAACAGTACATCTTCTTTTTTATGAGTTTGAAAAATGTCATGAGCCTGTGGCTTATTGATTATTATTCCACCACTAACCTTCTTCTTGTCTATTTCATCAAGTTTTGCAATTTTTTTTACTCTTAACTTAAGATGTTCTTTGAATTCTCTGTCCTTTATCTCCTGAAGTTTTGCCTGTTTTTCCTTTTCTAAAACTAGATTCTTCTGATGAGCAATTTCAATGAGCAATGTATCATAATATGGGAACTGTATGTCTACAGAAAAGTCATCTCCATTGCTTATAGCAAGTTTAGCCATGATAGAAATGAATCTTAAATGATTCTTGTTATCAAGTTGCTTAAAGCATAGATTCTGTTTTTTATAATCGCACTTATAGTTACAGTTGAGACTTGCAAAAGAATAGCATGTCTTCAAATAGATGAATCCTTCTTTTGGCAAGGTAAGAGAATTTAAAATGGTATCAAGTTCTAATCTAAGATGTGAATCAATTTTTGGACTTATAATATGCAGACTTTCAAAAACTCTGAGCATTATGTTGTAATTAGCAATTT
>NZ_JBGVMC010000330.1:0-2706 GCF_045124615.1 Succinivibrio sp. | reverse complement strand
AATACCAACGGTCAAAACATTCTCTTTGTCGCTCTTAGGAATATTCTGGCATACTTCAAAAAGAGTATTCATCAAACTGTATTCATAAAAGGTATTTGTCTGTTCTTCTGTGATTTTATCGACTTCCTTATCAATCTTGTGTCTTAATTCTTCGATCTGTTCCAGTGTTAAAAGATGGTTAACATTTACCCAAGACAAAATAACTGAAACGTCAATATTTCCAAGATTGATTTCTTTTTTCTTGTTGTGAAATGCTAACTCAGTTGAGTGCGCTAGATAGCACCATAAAATTTCTAGGGGTGTAATTTTTAAACTAACTGTATTCATTTGTATTCCTATAAAATATATTCCGATCCGTTAGGTGCTAAAGGGATCTTTTTTCCGTTCTCGACTAAAAAAGATCTTCTATCCTGCCAAATTGTATCTAAATATTTTTGCCAATCACATTTACTTAGATTTACCAATCTGGTTATATATTCTTCTGCCTCTCGGTTTGTATCAAAAACCTTTACAATTCGTGCGATTTCTTCGCTGTCGCTTTCACTCATATAGTGCTTATAAATAAAATCATCTGGCTTTTTAATCGTCTGTTGAATATACAGAGAATTTAATATATGACCGTTTGCACCTCTATCACAATAAACATCTACAAAATAAACCATAAACTTATATTTTTTAGGCGGTTTGTTAATATCAAATTTAAACATTTTGCACCTGAATAACCGCCCATATTTCAGGGCGGTAAAACTAATTAAAATGGTAGATCATCATCTAAAGGCTGTGGCTCTGCGTTTGTAGCTACGCCCTGCATTGACTGCATAGAGTTAACCGCCTGCATAGTCTGTGCTTGCTGTTGCTGTGTGTTTCCATAACTCTGACCGCCTGCAAAGTTGTTAAACTGCTGTTGTGGTGCTCCATATCCCTGCTGTTGACCGTAACCGCCTGCAGTCTGATTTTCGCTCATAAAATCGGCACGTTTTTTGGTTATATCCTCTAATCCCTTGTTCCAAGCGGTGAGGCTTGTATCATTTGCTATTATTTCTTCATAGCTCTGTTTTGACGGTGCAAAGAAATAAGTTGTGTAAGTGTTATAACCGTTGTACTGTCCTGTTGTCGCAATCAGACACTTAAACTTAATGCCCTGCATATTCAGTAGATCGTGAGTAACTTCATTTTTGTTAAAATCACGCTTTGTAACTTTTTTCAGTACGTTGGTGCAGTCTGGGCGTTGAGTGCTTGCAATCGCAAATATGTTATAAATGCGGTTTGTGATATTTGATACACCATTTACAACTTTACCGCCCTTAATATCAACTCTATGATAAGTTTCCGATAACACACCGTTTTTAATCAGTCCGAGATTTAAAACTAGATGCTCATAGATAGAATTATCACTTGCCTGAAATTTCATGTATGAAGTACATTCTAAAACTTCAACGTCAACTTCAATAGGCTTGCAATCGTCTTTTAATTTCTGTCTGTAATTGCCGTCTGGTAGTTTCTGCCAATCGTTGTTAAAATCGGTCACTGGCTTGTTATTAGGATCAAATTTTGCAAATGCCATTTTAAATTACTCCCTGATTATAATTTCTGCTCATATCCCTGAACTTCGATCACTTCCTCTAGGCGTTCTTCAATCGCACTTAATACTGTTGCGCCTGCGTTTTTAAAGGTTTTTGCAACAAGTTTTAATGTGTTTTTGTCGGATGGATCGGCATTATTCAATTTTTCCAATGCTTCAATATATGCCTTTACATATTCGTCTTTAACTTCAAATGTTAACTGCATTTTTATATTTCCTCTTGGTTGTTTAATAAATCTGTTTTAACTTGCTCTATTTCCTGTAAAAAGTTTTTGAAATAGTCTAAAGCGGTTGTTAATTCTTCCTCTGTTGGTTCAAAGCGTTTGATAAATAGCTGTAGTTTCTGTGGCAAACGTGGATCATAATCCACAAAGTCACACCATTTTCTATTTGTAACAATCAACTGCAGGAGCATTTGAGGTTTTATTTCTTCTGGTACTGTGTCCGCTTCAATTCTCTGCAAATGCGTTGTTGTTTCAGGGCATTTGATCTCAATTAAACCGTCATTGTTCACTAAGCCGTCTGGGGATGCACCTAAATAGGCGATTGATGGATGTTTAACAAAACCGCTCATTAACACGATTGATCCTGTTTTGATCTCATACGCATTAACTGCGTGTTCTTCCTGTTCTGTTCCCCACTGCATCCGTCTGCGTGCATCCGCAGTAAAATGATCCTCTGTTGCCTGTCCTGTTAACTGTTCAGCTAAGATCCTGTATTTCAGATTTGTGATCTTTGCATCTGTCTGCAGGGTAATACCGCCCTTTTGGTAACGGATCAGATCTTTAGCCATTGAGGCTGTCAAATGTCCGATCCTTGCCTGATACCATTCTTCGGTGCGTTGTAAATCATTCATACTGGATCTTTTTCCTGTCTAATTTTTCTCTATTCTTATCAAGATAACTTTTAATCAGTTCATTGATAATCTGCGCTTTTGATTTTTTTTCTGATTTACTTAAAAAATCGAGTGCTTTATAAAACTTCTGTGATGTATAAAGCGTGAAATTCTTACGCTCTTTGATGTTCATTTAAGATCTCCAATGGAATTTATTTTTATCGGTTAATGTGTGAACATGGCTTTTAACTCGTTATGCAGTCCGCTGTTAATAAGTGCCTCACGGCTT
>NZ_JBGVMC010000329.1:0-1546 GCF_045124615.1 Succinivibrio sp. | reverse complement strand
GCATGAACTCTGCGCCCTAGCACCTGCCACATTCTAGGCTTCATATAATCATCACGCAGGGGATTAGTACAATTGTACTCAATAGGTGATACGTTTACAGGATCAACAACAACGAATTTAACGCTTGCTCTATCCCCTTTTAATTCAGCACTTAAATCATTTACTGCCAGTGGTAGTGTAGTATCTTCTTCGCCTGTATCAACAAATATAAACGCTCCGCCCATGTAGCCAGTTGTAGTGACCGCCTTATGAAATAAATCTTTGATGTGATAATCCTTTAACAGATTTGTTAATTTTTCAAGTTTATCGGAATCATCACACCCAGTTAGCTTGATCCATTTGCGTGAAATATCGTCTGATACAGTCTGAACACACGCACGGATTAAGCCTTGTTGTGCGATTTGTTGCAATACTCCATAACCCACAAAAGAGGTAATAGGATATTGACCGAGATCATAAGCGTGTTGAGTTAAACTTTCGTATATGGTTGAAAAACCGCCTGCAGAATCAAAAGCCATGTTTAATGAATCACGATCATCTTTTGATAATCCACTCATAGTTATAGGCAAACAAAAAGCATTTTTCACGCTTTCCAGACTTTCAAAAGCCTTTGCAGTTCTCTTAGGCAAAAGCATTAAATTTTCTTTAATGCTGTCTGCAGTAACTTTGTACTGAGGCACATCACTTTTAACAGAATCTATTTTATTTTCTGTTTTATCAATTACTTTTGCTTTTTCGTCTGCCATAACTCGATCCTTTGTGTGATTTTCTGATAAGATCTTATTGATGCACTTCGATCTTTACAGGTGGTGTATTTAAATTCACAAATTTTAAACCGCTATAAATATTATAGCGGTTTTTTCTTATCATTTAAAATGTAAGTTTGTGCAATCTATCAAAGCATTTTTTATGCTTTCGTTTATCGTCACTCATTAACAAGTATAAATTTTTATCCCAGAAAGAAATTATACGATTTTTGCTATCCTGAGTTAAAACCGATTTAATTATTTGATCTTTAGATCGCTTTTCAACCGCTCCAAACAGATCTATATCAGGTGCATTAACTTCATTCTGTAGTGTATCAGCAAGTTGATTTAATTTTTCGCTGATTGTTTTAGGTGATCTGAGATTGTTTGCAAATAATTTCATAATTTCATTATTTGCGCTGTTTTCTTTCTCATTCTGAAATAGATCAGTCTGTCCGATAAATTCATCAAGTGATTTGCCCTCCTGCTTTGCTTTTATTGCCTGATTTGCAACAAAAGTAATTACAGGTCTAATGTCATATTCTTTTGGTAGATTTTCGAGTGTTGCTAATTTAGGTGCGGATAATTCCAAAGCATTAAGAATATTTTTACCATCAGGATCATTTGCTTGGTGAGCTAGTCTTAACAAAGTATCATCATTATAAGCCTTTGCAAATAAAGCACCTTTTAAACGTTCCTGCGCCTGCTTTGTTGGCTTGCCGTCTGAATCAATTAAATTGCCTCGCTCTGCAACTGGTAACTTATAAACAAATTCAGATACGGCTTTAATCGTTGGCTCT
>NZ_JBGVMC010000328.1:0-11624 GCF_045124615.1 Succinivibrio sp. | reverse complement strand
AAATGCGATGAGATCCTGAGCCTTAAAGAAAAGAATCTTCGTTCTGTTGCAATTGTAACTTTAGGCTACAGAGCTTGTGATGACTCAAATGCATCAAGACCAAAATCTCGTCTTGAACTAAAAGATATTGTGCAAAACCTTGACTAGGAGAAAATAAGTAATGTCAGAGTATATTTACACAGCTGAAGGTACTTGCTGTAAGCATATAAAAGTTGAGCTTGATGGCAAGACAATTGTTAATGTTGAGTTTGATGGTGGTTGCAATGGAAACTTAAAGGCTATCAACCGCCTTGTAAAAGGCCACAGCATCGATGAGATAATTCCAATCCTTAGAGGAAATACCTGTAAAACCAAACCAACATCATGTGCAGATCAGCTAACTTATGCTTTAGAAGAAGCATTTAAAAATGCGGATAATTAAAGAAGTTGGAAGAGTAAAGAAAATCAAAATCACTGTCGTAGATCGTCTCGGTAAAAAAGGATGCCACAGAGGTATGAAAGTAGGTATGACCTTTGATTATGAGACTGAGCGCGGTCTTATGTGTCCTATGGCCGCACATATTGCATTTGTATATGCTGATATTCTCAAGTATGGTGGAAACTTTGGCGGAGAGACTCCCTACAAGACGCGATTTTGCTGCAGTGATCCAGATACAGTGATGGTTTATTCAATAGAGATCGTTGAATAAACAAAATAATAGGGGGCTTAAGCCCCCGTATTTTATTCTGGCATTAGAATGTGCCTTTAGCTCTCCATGATGGCATAGCCTTTTCGTAATCGGAGATTTCCTTTTCATGCTGCATTGTCAGAGAAATAGCATCTAAGCCTTCTAACATACAGTGACGACGGAAAGGATCAAGATCAAACTTGAAGTTAAGAGTGTCACACTCAACAGTCATATCCTCAAGAGAAATAGTGATCTTTGTGCCAGGCTTTTCATTTAATACCTTAAAGATCTGATCAACTTCATCTGCTGTAAGCTTCAGTGGTAGAAGTCCATTTCCTAAAGAGTTGTTGTAGAAAATATCAGCAAAAGATGGAGCGATAACAGCTCTGAAACCAAAGCCCATTAATGCCCAAGGTGCATGCTCGCGTGATGAGCCGTTACCGAAATTATCTCTTGCAACAAGAATGGTTGCGCCAGCATATTCCTTCTTGTTTAGATTAAACTCTGGATTTGGCTTAGTCTCTTCATCATCTAAGTATCTCCAGTCGTGGAATAGATGATCACCAAAACCATTTCTGTCAACAGCAAGTAAGAACTGTTTTGGAATGATCTGATCGGTATCAATATTTGCTGAATCTAAAGGAACAGCGACACCTGTATGAACAGTAAACTTCTGCATGTTAACTCCTATAAAAATTCTCTTACGTCAGCAATTGCACCCTTAACTGCACAAGCTGCAGCTGTAGCAGGACTCATCAGATGAGTGCGAGAGCCTTTACCCTGACGACCTACGAAGTTACGGTTTGATGTTGATGCAACGCGTACACCCTGAGGAGCCTTGTCGTCATTCATAGCAAGACACATTGAGCAGCCTGGCTGTCTCCATTCAAACCCAGCTTCGATAAAGATCTTATCAAGACCTTCAGCTTCAGCCTGCTTCTTAACCCAGCCAGAGCCAGGAACTGCAATAGCAAGCTGAATATTAGGAGCAATTTTTTTACCTTTCAGAACTTCAGCTGCAGCTCTGAAATCTTCAATTCTACCGTTGGTGCATGAGCCAATGAACACGTAGTCTACAGGAGTTCCGATTAGATCATCACCAGCTTTCAGACCGATGTAATCTAAAGCATCTTGACATGATTTTGCTACAACGCTGTCTGCAAAGTCAGATGGTGATGGAACCTTACCAGTTACAGCACAGCCCTGACCTGGATTTGTACCCCAGGTGATGAATGGTTCAAGCTCTGAAGCATTTAGAGTTACAACCTTGTCAAATACAGCATCGTCATCTGACTTTAAGGTCTTCCAGTACTCAACAGCCTTATCAAAATCCTCACCCTTTGGAGTGAACATTCTACCCTTTAAGTATTCAAAGGTTGTCTCATCAGGAGCGATCATACCTGCCTTAGCACCAAACTCGATAGCCATGTTTGAAAGAGTCATACGACCTTCCATTGACAGAGCCTTAACAGCAGAGCCACAGAATTCAACTGCATAACCGGTACCACCTGCTGTAGTTAGTTTTGCAATAATAGCCAGGATTAGATCTTTTGCATAGCAGCCTTTTGGTAGAGTGCCAGTGCATTCAATCTTCATGGTTTTTAATCTGCCCTGCTTTAAGGTCTGAGTTGCCATAACATGCTCAACTTCAGAAGTACCAATACCAAAAGCAAGAGCACCAAAAGCACCATGAGTTGCAGTATGAGAGTCACCACAAACTAAGGTTGTACCAGGAAGGGTAAAACCAGTCTGAGGTCCGATGATGTGAACAACACCCTGGTTCTCGTCACCAAAGCCAAAGAACTTAACACCGAATTTCTTTGTATTAGACATAAGAGCCTTAATCTGCTCTTGTGCCATTGGTGAACATGCTTCAACAGTCTGCTCTCTAGTTGAGATATCATGATCCATTGTTGCAAGGTGAAGATCTGGTCTGTGCAGTTTTCTGCCAGCATTTTCAATTCCAGAGAAAGCCTGTGGTGAGGTTACCTCATGAACAAGCTGTCTGTCGATATATAAGGTTGGCAGCTCACCTTCCTGGGTGAATACAATGTGGCTGTCATAAACCTTTTCGTATAATGTCTTTCCCATTTTTTTTCTATCCAGTTATTATTTGATTAGTGATGCAATCTTATCGCCCATTTCGCTAGTTGAAAGAGCAGGACGAGGAGAAGCACCTGACTCCATCAGATCACCTGTTAAGAAGCCTTCCTTTAATGCCTGTGATACAGCATCTTCGATAGCTTTTGCAGCATCGTACTGCTTTAATGAGTAACGAAGCATTAGTGCTGCAGAGAGGATCTGAGCAATTGGGTTAGCAATATTCTTTCCTGCAATATCGGGAGCTGAACCGCCAGCAGGCTCATAAAGACCGAAACCACCTTCACCAAGAGATGCTGATGGAAGCATACCCATAGAGCCTGTAATCATTGCACATTCGTCTGAAAGAATGTCGCCGAACATGTTAGAGCAGAGCATAACGTCAAACTGAGCTGGATTCTTTACAAGCTGCATAGTTGCGTTATCAACATAGATATGCTCAAGTTCAACTTCTGGGTAGTTCTTTGCAACCTCAGTTACTACCTCACGCCAAAGAACAGAGCTCTGAAGAACGTTTGACTTATCAACAGAGGTAACCTTCTTGTTACGCAGCATTGCAGCTTCAAAAGCAATCTTTGCAATACGCTCAATTTCAAAACGGTGATAAACCTCAGTATCAAAGCCCTTCTCTTCAGGACCAGTTCCTTCACGGCCCTTTGGCTGACCAAAGTAGATACCGCCTGTAAGCTCTCTTACGCAGAGCATATCAAAACCACGCATAGCAATATCAGCACGAAGAGGTGATAGTGCACCTAAACCCTGATAAATCTTTGCTGGGCGGAAATTACAGAAAAGCTTAAACTCTTTTCTAAGAGGAAGAAGAGCACCAGCTTCAGGACGCTTTGCTGTTGGTAAGTGGTTCCACTTAGGACCGCCAACTGAGCCGAATAAAATTGCATCAGCCTGCTTACATGCCTGCATGGTGTCATCTGGTAGTGGTGTACCAAAAGCATCGATTGCACAGCCACCAACTAATTTCTCTGAGTATTCAAGAGTAAAGTCGTATTTTTTCTGAACAACCTCTAAAACCTTTAGAGCCTCTTTCATAACCTCTGGACCAATACCGTCGCCAGCTAGGACAGCAATCTTGTAGTTAGCAGTCATTATACGTTCTCCTTTTCCTGCTTTTCTTCCTGAATAATTCTTGCTCTGTAAATACTGTTGCATGCGCTGATTAGTGCAAGAGCGGATGCTTCAATAACGTCAGTTGAAAGAGCCTTGCCATGATAGTGCCTGTCTTCATAGACCAAATCAACATCTACCTGACCTTGTGCATTCATGCCAGAGCCTTTTGCTGAAATTACAAAGTTATCTAATTTGAATTTAAAACCAGTTAATCTTGAGATACAGTTGAAAACTGCATCTACAGGGCCGTTACCGGTACCTGATTCTGTTCTTGTTCTCTTTCCAATCTTCAATCTTACAGTGGCTGTAGGAATGATATTCTTGCCACCAGCGATTACTGAGAGGTTGTCTAATTCAAACAGAGTATCCTCTTCCATTTCATGAGACAGGAACAGTAATGCTTCAAGATCGTAATCAAATACCTGACCTTTTCTGTCTGCAAGTTTTAAGAATCTTGAGTAAACATCATCAAGGTTGTAAGAGCCTTCTCTATAACCTAATTTCTCAAGAACAGCTTTGATCATATGACGGCCTGATCTTGCTGTCATATGCATATTGTTTTCCTTGAAGCCAACACTTTCAGGGGTAAGGATCTCGTAAGTCTGCTTATTCTTTAAAACACCGTCTTGGTGAATACCTGAAGAATGAGCAAATGCGTTTGAACCAACGATAGCCTTGTGGCTTGGTACAGGCTCGTTGGTGATACCTGATACAACCTGAGATGTTCTTGCAATATTCTCAGTTACAATGTTGGTATATACACCCTTCATGTATTCTTCACGAAGTTTCATTGTCATTACAACTTCTTCTAAGGATGTGTTACCTGCTCTTTCACCAAGACCGTTGACGGTACATTCAATCTGACGGGCACCTTCCATAACAGCAGAAAGTGAATTTGCTGTTGCCATACCAAGATCGTTGTGGCAGTGAACTGAGATAACAGCCTTATCAATGTTTGGTACTCTGTTGAACAGAGTCTTAATAATGCCGCCAAATTCATATGGAAGAGTGTAACCTACTGTATCTGGAATATTAACGGTTGTAGCACCTGCTGAGATTGCAGCTTCAACCATACGGCACAGATGATCAATTGGAGTACGGCCAGCATCCTCACATGAGAACTCCACATCATCAGTGTAGTTTCTTGCTCTTTTTACAGCGCGAACAGCCATTTCTACGATATCATCAAAATCCTTTCTTAGCTTATCGTGAACATGGATATCTGATGTTGCAATAAAAGTATGAATTCTGTAATGGTCAACGCCTTTGAATGCCTCATAGCATGCATCGATATCCTTATCGAGTGCTCTTGACAGACCACAAGCAGTTGAATTCTTCAAAGCAAGAGCGATTTCTCTTACTGACTGAAGATCACCTGGTGATGAAATAGGGAAACCAGCCTCAATAACATCTACACCAAGCTGTTCTAAGCTCAGTGCTATCTGAACCTTCTGTTTTGAAGACAGTGACTGCATAAGAGCCTGCTCACCGTCACGCAATGTTGTGTCAAAAATAATGACACGGTTTTTATCTATAGTTGCCATAGTTTTATCCTACTGCTATCTGATAATCTGGAATCTATCATACACCTTGCTTTTTGTAATTCAACTGATAATTGCAATATTAATTATCAAAAATAACTAAATGTATGAAAATTAAAATAATAATTTTTCAATATGGATATTTTATGCAATCAAAATTAAAGCATTTTGTTTTGCAAAAAGTATATGTTTTGTAAAAAATAAAAAACTATATTTCAGCGTCTAAAATCAAATTAAAAAACAAAGTGTTCTTTGCCTGATCTGTCGCTTTACTGTCATGAATTTGCGAAGATGATCACATTTAGGTATAATGCTTTGGTTTTGTTTTGAGGCGTGTCTATTTATTCTTATTTAAAGCCGCGGGTTATGGCTTATTGCGTGTTCTTATAGAAAATTCTCTTCTATTTATTACTTGCATTTTATTTAAAGACGCTCCTCCTTTGTATTGAATGGGGCATATATGTCAGATATTAATGAAAAAGATCTAACCACAACTGTAGGCGCAGATGAGAGCTTACTTGTATCAATGGCAGATGGTGAGGAAGAGCAGGTTGTAACCTTTGACGATCTGAATCTTTCAAAGGATGTATTAAAAGCTGTTCATGAACTTGGTTTTGAATCACCTACTCCTATTCAGGAAAGATCAATTCCTGTTGTCTTAGATGGCAAGGATATGATTGGCCAGGCTCAGACTGGTACTGGCAAAACAGCAGCTTTTGCTTTACCTATCCTATCTAAGATCAATACCAAAAAAGCATGCATTCAGGCACTGATTTTAGAGCCAACAAGAGAACTTGCTATTCAGTCAGCAGAAGCATGTCAGAATTTTTCAAAGTTCTTAAAGAATTTTAAAGTGGCTCCTATTTATGGTGGCGCCTCATACGAAAATCAGATCCGTACATTACGTCATGGAGCACAGGTTGTAGTTGCAACTCCAGGTCGTCTGATTGATTTAATCGAGCGCGGCAAGGTGGAACTTGATGAGCTTGAGTTCATGGTTATTGATGAGGCAGATGAAATGCTTCGCATGGGCTTTATCGATGACGTTGACTGGATCCTTTCAAATACACCAGATTCAAGACAGACAGTGCTGTTCTCAGCAACAATGCCTCCTGTAATTGCAAAAATTGCAAAGAATCATTTAAAAGATCCTGTTGATGTAAGAATCGAGTCAAAGACAACTACAGCAACAACTGTTCATCAGCGTTACTGGATTGCATCAGGAGCTCACAAGATTGATGCTATGACCAGAATTCTTGAAGTTGAAGAGTATGATGCAGTAATCGTATTCGTTCGTACCAAGACTGATGCTGAGGATGTATCAAATCGTCTAATGGCAAGAGGCTTTGCCTGTGCTGCCTTACATGGAGATATTCCACAGCGCCAAAGAGAAAAGATTATTGAAAGATTAAAGGGTGGTCAGCTTGATATTATTATTGCTACCGATGTTGCAGCCCGTGGTCTTGATGTAGATAGAATTACCCACGTATTCAACTACGATATTCCTTATGATGCTGAATCTTATGTTCACAGAATCGGTAGAACAGGTCGAGCTGGAAGAACAGGTGAGGCAATTTTATTCGTATCACCAAGAGAGCGTAGAGCTCTTCGCATGATCGAAAGAGTTACAAATCAGAAGATTGAACCAATGCAGATGCCATCAGTTGCAGACGTAAACAAGGCTCGTTTAGAGAACTTCAAGAATCAGATCTTCGAGACAATTGAAGAGGGTAATCTTGAGATGTATGAAGAGGTAATCTCTGAGATCCTGTCTGATGATGCAATTGAAGTTGAGACCTTATGTGCAGCGCTTGCAAAGATGGTTCAAAAAGATGGCACACTGTTACTTGATGAGTCAAAGCCAGAGCCTGCTATGAGAACATTTGATGATGATCATTCATCAAGATCAGATCGCTCAGACAGAAAGGCACTACCTTCAGCAAAGGCTGCTCCATTACGTCAGTTCCCAGATATGAACATGGTACGCTTTAGAGTTGCTGTGGGTAGAAAAGATGGTGTAAAACCAGGTCAGATTGTTGGTGCAATCGCAAATGAAGGTAACATTGAATCAAAGTATATTGGTGAAATATCAATTTTTGATACCTTCACAACAGTTGATCTGCCAGAAGGTATGCCTCGCGAGACAATGAGCATTCTATCAAAGGCTCGTGTCTGTGGCAGAATGCTTGAGATCCGTGAATATACTCAGGAGCCACCTCGTTCAGATAGAGGTTCAAGAAGACGTTCTGACAGAGAGTTTGACCGTCAGGGACCAAATTCTGGTAAGGACTTTAGAAAGTTTGAAGGTGGACGTAAAGATCGTTCATCTAGAGGCAGAGATTCATTCTCTCTTGGCCCACGTAAAGTATCAGGCCGATCAGATAAAAAGGTAAAATCTGCAAGAAGAGAAGGATTTTAGTAAGATTTGAACCTCTTATACAGATACAACAGTTTAAGAGGTTTAAATGATATTAAAAGAGCGAACTTATTATGTTCGCTCTTACTTTTTTTTGGTTACTTGATTCTCTTTAGCTTGGCCATATAGAATCCATCAAATCCTGATGATGGCATAATCTGCTTATCTTCAACAAGTTCAAACTCACCTTGATGATGGTTTAGGAAGTTTTCAACCTGTCTTTCATTTTCTGATGGCATGATAGAGCATGTTGAATAGATGACTAAGCCGCCTACCTTAACCATTTTTGAGTATCTTTCAAGAATATCACTCTGAACAGTGCGAATTTCGTTGAGATTCTCTCTACCATCTCTCCATTTAGAGTCTGGCATACGACGAACAACACCAGTACCTGAGCAAGGAGCATCAATCAGAACTCTGTCAGCAGAATCGGCCATTCTCTTGATTACCTTAGTTGAATCAATAAGTCTTGGCTCGATATTGAATGCACCAGCCCTTTTTGCTCTCTTTTTCAGATCATCAAGCTGCCATGCCTGAGTATCCATTGCGATAATTGAGCCCTTACCCTGCATACAGGCTGCAAGCTGCAGAGTTTTACCGCCAGAGCCTGCGCATGCATCTATAACTCTCATTCCAGGCATTGCTTCAACAAATGCACCGATGAGCTGTGAGCCTGCGTCCTGCTGTTCAAATCTTCCTTCCTTGAAGCATTTTGTTCTGAAAAGAGCAGAATTTGATGTTACCTCAAGAGCTGTTGGAACACCTGCAACTGGCTTTGTAACAATACCTTCTTCTGATAAAAGATGGGCAAGCTCTTCTTTTGTTCCCTTAAGAGTGTTTGTTCTTATAAAACGCTTTGATTCAAGACCTAAAGCAACTCTCTGTTCATCCCATTTTCCTTTTAGCTCTGATTTGCCAAGCTCATCAAGCCAGATTGGGCAACCATCGTGCAGTAAAGGAAAATCATTAGCCTCGGCAAGTCTCTTTTTAAGACCACGTCTGTCAAAGCCTTCCTCACCTTCAAGTTCTGGTAAAGGCCAGTCCTTGAAAGCACAGAACGAGAATACAAGTCTTCCAACGTGACGTTCAAAATCAGATGGACGCTTAAGATTTGAAACGTAAGCAAATAAGGACAGTCTTGAGAACATATAGTTGATCTGTCGAATTAAAAATCCCTGCTCAACTGGATCAATTTTAACTTTGTTAAACCAGAATGCATAAGCTCTGTCCAGAGAGTTGTGCATTACAAGTACATCTTCAAGAATTGAATTTACAAGACGAAGCTGGAATTCTGAAAACCCTTTTCTCTTAACATACTGAGTATGTTCTTCAAGCTTTCTAAATTTGCTTTCTTCTCTTATTGGTTTTCTGTCAGTAAATGTTCTTTTAAACGGACGAGAAGATCTGTTTTCAGAGTGTTCACCTTTATTAAAGGTTCTGTCTTTTTTGCTAAAAGTTTTGCTGCTACTACTATCCTTCTTGTGACTGTTAAAAGAGCTTTTTTTAAAGTTCTTATTCTGTTGTGGTTTTTCAAAAGCCATATAAACCTCTATATAGTAGTATTATTTTTTTAATCCGAAACCTGAACGTTTTAAAGAAAAACCTTCACGATTTATCCAGACATCAAGACCGTTTCTAACATTACCAGAAACTATTGCAGCTGCTGAGCTTGGACTCTGAAATCTTACATCTTTTGTAAAGATAAAGCAGTTGTTTTCAGGATCAAGCGCCAGAGTACCATCACCTAAGAATTCCTCTCTTTTAGCCTGAATATGAGGTGGAACAGAACCTGTTTCCATCAGAACAGCTTGAGAGTTCCTAAGAACAATAAAATCAGGTTTTGATCTTGTTCCTGAAGGGTAACCTGTTGCTGTAACATTTTTGATTGTTAAAGTGTACAGCTCATTAGAGCCAAGTGTTGCAGTATGCTTTAATATGGATTTAATAGACAGAAGATCCTTATAGACATCTATAGGAATAATGGCATGAGTTTTTCTGCCATTCTTGTCTGTTATAAACTGGATTGACTTGTCTTCCATGTACACTGTTCTTCAAATGTTTTTCTTAATTTTACCACATTCTAGAATCCATTTGAAAACGGCATACCGAGAAATAGAACAGGAGCTCACAAGTGGTGGCTCCTGTAATTAGTATCAGTTACTGACGATATGTTTTCAAGAAATGCTCAAGACGGTCACAAGCATCGTTGATCACGTCAATTGATGGTAAGAATACCATTCTGAAGTGATTTGGTTCAGGCCAGTTAAAACCAGTGCCCTGAACGATAAGCATCTTTTCCTGTCTTAGAAGATCCATTGCAAACTTCTGATCGTCCTTGATATTAAACTTCTTATCAAGTTTAGGGAACATATACAATGCACCGTGAGGTTTTACAACAGATACACCATCGATGGCATTTAATCTGTCAAACATAACCTGACGCTGCTGATAGAGTCTGCCACCAGGGATAATCAGTTCATTGATTGACTGATAACCGCCAAGCGCAGTCTGAATTGCATGCTGCAGTGGAACGTTTGCACACAGTCTCATTGCCATCATAAGTTTGATGCCATCAATAAAACCCTTGTTACGCTTTGCAGGTCCAGTAATCAGGATCCATCCTTGTCTGAAACCACATGCTCTGTAAACCTTTGAAAGACCATTGAATGTTACAACTGTAACGTCGTCAGCAAGTGTGCAGATACTTCTGTGTGCAACATCATCATATAGGATCTTGTCATAAATTTCGTCAGAGAAAATTACAAGATCGTTTTGACGTGCAAATTCGATAATATCCTGAAGAATAGGTGTTGGATAAACTGCGCCTGTTGGATTGTTTGGATTGATAAGAACGATACCTACAGTACGAGATGTAAGTTTCTTTTTCATATCCTCAATGTCAGGGTACCAGTTTGACTGTTCATCACAAAGATAATGAACTGCCTTACCACCTGCAAGATTGATAGCTGCAGTCCACAAAGGATAATCAGGAGCAGGTACAAGAACCTCATCACCATTGTTTAGAAGAGCATTCATGCTCATTGTGATAAGTTCTGATGCACCGTTACCGATGAAAATATCATCGGCATCTACATTTTTTAATCCTTTCTGCTGATAATACTGCGCGATGGCTTTACGGGCAGAGAATATACCATTTGATTCGCAGTACCCCTGAGAATTAGGGAGATTACGGATAACATCGCGAACGACCTCTTCAGGCGCCTCAAAACCAAATGTCGCGGTGTTGCCGATATTTAACTTTAAGATTCGCTGTCCTTCTTCTTCCATACGAACAGCTTCCTGATGGATTTTTCCTCTAATGTCGTAACAGACATTATCCAATTTGTGAGATTTTTGTAATAATTTCATTTTTACTACCCATTAAATTAAGTTGGTTTTGAGTGTCTGATATCTTACAACAAAAGCACCTTACTTTGTAGATAAGAAAACACAAAAGGACACATATAGTGTCCTTTTATTGTCTGAATTTTGAGCAGTATTATGCTTTAAAAATCTTTTCCCATGATTTTTTCATCATAAATCTTTTCAAGAACGTATCTTTCATATCCAAGATGAGGGGAAGCGATTCTGTGGTATTTGACAAGATCACGAGTTTTCTGATCGTAGGAGATTGAATTTGTATAGAAAACAAAAGGAATTCTTACACCATTCTTTGTTTTCATAAATCCCATAAGATTAGATACATTCTGTATGGTTCCTGTCTTTGCTGTAACATTCTTAGCAAGAGGAGGATTTCTTGTAGATCCTCTCCAG
>NZ_JBGVMC010000327.1:0-3234 GCF_045124615.1 Succinivibrio sp. | reverse complement strand
ACTAATGATACATTAGGATCTTTTTTTAATTCTTCTAACTCCAACTCCAAAGCTTCCTCGTAGTACATGTCATCAGAAGCAATCATGGCAATATATTCACCCTTAGCTTTTGATAATAGAGAGTTAAGTGTTTTTACTGTTCCCTGATTATTTTGTGTACTATATAAAAAGCGCTTAAATCTTTTTTTGCATTTACTCTCATACTCTTTAATCTTTGCCAAGGTATTATCTGATGAACCATCATCGATAATAATCAATTCTATATTGTTATAAGTTTGACGAATTACCGACTCTATAGTGTCTTGAATGTAATTTTCGTGATTATAAGCAGGTACTAGCACTGAGATTAATGCATCATCGTTCATATTGGCTAATCCTTATACTGATTTAAACATGAAATTATATATTGAACATCTTGCTGTGAAAGAACAGGGCTGATAGGTATACTTAATACTTGTTTGTGAATTTGTTCAGTTATTGGATAACTATCCTTTTCATATTCACTATAAGCTTGTTGCTGATGTGGTGGAATTGGATAATGAATATTAGTTTGAATTCCACTCTCTTTTAAGAATGATGCAAGTTTATCTCTACTATTAGTACGAACAACAAAAATATGCCATACATGACTTTCTTCAGTTGTTACGGTAGGTAAGATAATTCTTGAATTATCAACTTGTTCGCGATACTGCTTAGATATAGTTCTCCTAATCTCATTATCTTGATCTAAGTATTTTAATTTTACATTGAGAATAGCAGCTTGAATTTCATCTAAGCGAGAATTAATTCCTTTGTAAATATGGTGATACTTATAATCAGAGCCATAATTAGCTAATGCCTTACATTTTTCATACAATTCTTTATCGTTGGTTGTGATACATCCTGCATCACCTAAAGCGCCTAAATTCTTTCCAGGATAAAAAGAAAAACCAGCTGCATCGCCAAAAGATCCTGCTCTTTTCCTATTAAGAATGGCTCCATGAGCTTGGGCTGAGTCTTCTATGAGTTTTAAACCATATTTCTTAGCAATTTTAGATAAAGTCTCGACGTCAGCTAATTGACCGTATAGATGAACTGCCATTATAGCTTTTGTTTTAGAAGTAATACTTTTTTCTACTAATTCTGGATTTATGTTGTAGGTATTTATATTAGGCTCTACAAAAACAGGTTTACATCCATTTTCGGTAATTGCTAAAACAGTGGCGATAAATGTATTAGCAGGAACAATAATTTCATCACCAAATCCAAAACCATATCCTCTTATAATTAAGCGTAAGGCATCTAGACCGTTTGCAACACCTAAACAATATTTAGTTCCACAGTAGGATGCAAAATTTTTACAAAATTCGTTATTTTTTTCGCCTTGCAAATACCAACCACTATCTAATACTTCTTGAATACTATGCTCAATTTCTTGGCGATAGCGCTCATTTATTGCAAATAAATCTAAAAAAGGGATCATTTTTTACTTTTAGCTACGCTTTTTTTGAATTCTTCATAATCATGGATGTAGTCATCTGGATTGTAGTGTTCTGATGCTAATACTACAACCATACAGTCTTCAGAGAAATTAGTAAATTCACGCCATACATAATTACTAATATATAAGCCTTGAGCTGGATTATTTAGGTGAATTGTTTCCCTATTTACACCATCATCCACAATAAAATCGCAAGAGCCTCTTACACAAATAATTACTTGTTCAAGATTGCGGTGAGCATGCTTGCCTCTTATAGCATCATGAGCTGTATCCCAAACATAGTAGACTCTCCTAATTTCAAACGGAAAATCAGCTCTCTTTTCAAGAGCGACCAACTTACCATTATGATCACCATGTATAGGAAAATTTAAAAGTAAATAGTTCATATATTCCCCTTGTAGCTTCTTGTTTAGATAAATTCATAAATCAACTTTGAGATCTGATGCTAGAAGTCTTAAATAAGCAAACATCTATCTGACATTGAGCAGTAAATTTTAGGATTATTTCTCCCCGAGCTTTACTGCCATAATTTTTAAACCTCAGTGCAGATAAAAGTTTTGTAAGTCGAACTTACATAATATCTGCACCATTCCTCGCCCATAGACAGCAAAATCTTCTGCATATCTTTGGGCACTCCCGTTAATTTTACAAACTCACTACCAGGTATGTACGTTAGACAAATGCTGGAGTTACTAAGGTACTGGTAAACTCTCATCATACTAGGTCTTGTAAGTTCAGTCCTGTGGTCAGGAGATGGAATTGAAAGTTTGTTCTCAGCCATCTTTTTACGCATCAGGTATTCTGTTGCAGAAAAGATAAGCAGTGCAAGTGTCATTAGCCACATCAGCGCATTGATACGGGAAGGACTTTCAAGAAACAGAGCTCCCACCAGGATTTTTCTGTCCTTTAAGTATTTCCAGTTTCTTTCAACCACAGACTGTTTCTTATAGGTGGAAAGTAAATCACTCATTGTCCATTTACGCTCTGTATCATTGGTACAGATAACATAATAGGTTGCCTTTTCCACTGTATCTTTTACAGCCTCTGTGTCAATCTGAGCATTTGCTCTTACTATGACACTTACTGTAACTTTCTCTTCATCCTTCTTAGGGCGACCTTTACTTTTATACCCTTTGACCTCTTCATAGGTAATGTCACTTACAGAAACCAGTTTTAACTTTGAAGTCAGTTCTGTTACCTGTTTTTCAGCATCAGCCATACACTTGCATGGATGTATCTCAAACTTTTTTAAAGCCTTAAGAACAGCTTCAAGTTCTTTAGCAGCCTTCTTGTTAACAGTCTCAGTCTTTCTTCCTGTAAGCAGTTCATTCTGTACTAAGAGTTTTCTGACTTTCTGCTTTCCTATACCCCCCTTCACCACACCACATGGCCTTAGGACCATCAGGATTGTCTTTGTCTACAGGTACAAGTGACTTTGGTGATGCCTTGAGTTTCTCAAAACAGGAGACAGCCTCACCGTTCTTATCAGGTATCCTGCTGACAAAATAAATTCCGTTTCTGGCAGCTGTCATGGCTATTTCACTTGTGCACAGCGCACTGTCACCTACAAGGTAACGCAACTCACTAAACTGCTGCTTTATAAGTTTCCAGTAATCGATAATAATGTTTCTGAAACTTGTCTTGTCACTTGTATGACCACTGACACAGGTTGCAAATAAAGGCAGTCTGCTCAGTTCATCACATACCATCAGCTCATTTATCTGATTGAGTTCAGGATGTGAATCTCTGCTGTA
>NZ_JBGVMC010000326.1:0-21527 GCF_045124615.1 Succinivibrio sp. | reverse complement strand
ATATGTATGCTTACCGAAGAAATCCTTTGAAAAGTCTGCATTGCCCTTGTCATCTTTAGGTACATTGTTCAGATCAAAGTTTGTAACAGTGAACATTTCGCCTGCACCTTCGCAGTCAGAGCCTGTGATAAGTGGAGTTGCAACCCACATAAAACCGTTCTGCTGGAAGAAAGAATGGATAGCATATGCAAGAGTGTTACGGATACGCATAACAGCACCCATAAGATTTGTACGTGGTCTTAAGTGTGCATATTCACGCAGATATTCAACTGAGTGACGCTTTGCAGACATAGGATATGTATCAGGATCTTCAACAAAGCCTGTAACAACAATCTTCTTTGCTACAACCTCAACGCTCTGGCCCTGGCCTTGTGATTCTTGAACAATACCGTCAACTACAACACCACATGATGTTGTAAGTTTTAAAACGTCTGATTCATAGTTTTCAAGAGTGTTGTTTGCGATAACCTGAACGCTGTCAAAACCTGAACCGTCATTTACAGCTAAAAATGAGAAACCTGCCTTTGAATCACGTCTTGTACGGATCCAGCCTGCAAGAGTTACTTCCTGTCCTACCAAAGCTTTTCCTGATAGGATCTCTTTTGTACTTAAAAGACTCATAATGTCTATATTCCCGATTACTTATTTGTTTTCAAACTGTTTAGATATTCTGTATTAAGATGACCTGCTCTTGTCTTTACAAGGAACTGACCCTTAGGTCTTTTAGTATCCTTGTTTACAAGTAAAGCTGGGAGTTTTTTTGTTTTGTTGTCATCTAAAAATCTTTTTAATTCATGTGCTACAGACTCGCCTGCAAATCTGCTTTCAATTGGCAGTGTGGTACCATCAGGCATGTTAAGCTGACCTTCAATGATGGTAATGCCATGTGTAGGAATAATGTTCTCAACTGTAGCAGTTGTATGAACACCTGTATTCTGAGCAATTCTGGTATTTGCAAAAATATAGAAGGATTTACCTGCCATTACTGCAAACAGGAGAACAAAGAAATACTGTAAAATCGCATTTCCGCCAGCTTGTGTTACCTTAAAGGCAAGATAGATACCAATAACAGTAACAAATGCATAGATAACACCGAAAATGAGCTGTACTACAGCTATTCTTGGTTCAAATGAATTTCTTCTGTATTCTGAATTAGTTAGCTGAGGCATGAATTACTCCTTCAAATTCTGCGCTCTGATTGAATTTGCTGTCAGGATCATCAAGATCCTCATCAACAATCAGGCTTACAATTGCTTTTGCCTTTATCTGAAGCATAGGTGTCTTTTTCAGACTGTTTTTTGCAACAGATGATAGTTTGTTTGCATCGATAAACAGATCAAAACGGTTGTTCACTCTGTTTGGTAATAGTTTCTTTTTATTGTCTGTATATAAGGCAGCTTCCTTACCGTTTACAAAAATCTGAATCTTAATCTGTTCTAAAGGCATTGGCTCAAAGGAGCTGTGGTGCACGTTAAAGCATATTTTAAAGCCTTCAGTATTGTTGATATTTGCAAAAGACAGATCCTCAATACGGATATCCATTTTTCTTGCACCCTCAGGAACTGAGCTGCAGGCATTTATGTTAATTGCAAAAAAGAACAGTAAAAAAAGCTTAAATAACAGTTTCATAGTAATCTTGTAAAAGTAGGAAAATAATTTTTAATATTATAACGCAACTTTGGCGCAGAACAAATGATACGTTACAAAAGGTACGCTTTTTTACTAAATGAAATGAAAATAAAAGTGAAAATATGTATGTGTCAAAGAAAAATAATGAATCGAAAATGAAAAGAACTGATCAGAACAGAAAAGAAAAAAAAGTAAAAAAAATGCTTCGCAAGAGCGAAGCATAACCTAGGAAAAAATCATTACGAATTAAGCTTTAGCTAGAATTCATAAATATCATACAAAATTATAATACAAAAAAAAGTGCAGTTGATCGAAAAAACAGAGTTTGTGCATCAAGTATTTAGTTAGTGCATATGATAATTATTACTGATAAAAGGTAAAAAATTGCCTAAAAATCAAAAAGTTCTCAAGTAAAAATTCATTTGACCGATAAGAGTATATAAACAATAAAAATATAATAATAATCTATCGGAGAGAACTTGGTATGGCGCTGTATCTGACTAACATATCGTTGATGCATGCGAATAGAACTATGTCAAATGTGACATCACAGCTTGACACAGTATACAAGCGTCTGTCCTCAGGTTTTCGAATCAATTCAGCAAAAGATGATCCAGCAGGCTTTCAGATAGCCAACAGACTTACCTCTCAGATAAACGGTTACAAGCAGGGCAGCAGAAATGCTAATGACGGTCTTGCGCTTGCTCAGTGCATGGAAGGCGCTTTAGACGAAAGCGTCAATATGCTTCAGAGAATAAGAGTTCTTGCTCTTCAGGCTGCAAACGGTACATATGTAACCTTTGAAAGATTGACTATGGATGAAGAGGTAAAGCAGCTTTGCCTTGAGATTACAAGAATTGCAAAAAAGACCACATATGCCGGCTCTCCTATTCTTGATAGAAATGACATCGGCCTTTTCAATGCAAATGGAAACATTGATATTCAGGTTTCAGGTCAGGCAGGAGATGTTATTTCAATTCCTGGTACAGAAAACGGATTCTCATTATCTGGTTTATGTACAGCTTTAAATTTAAGCTCAGCAAGTTTCGTGAAGAAGGATGCTAATGGACAAGTATCTTTTTCCTTAACATCTGCACAAAATGCTCAGGATCTGCTAAAGGATATTGATAAATATATAGGCAATATTGATTCATACAGAGGCAAGCTTGGTGGTATTCAGAACAGATTTGAAAGTGTCATAAGACTAAATGGTGTTATGGAGGAAAATCTATCAGATGCAAGATCAAGAATACGCGATACAGACTATGCTGAAGAGGCAGCAAATCTTGCAAGGCTTACCGTTCAGCAGCAGGTATGCGCATCCTTAATGCCAAGAATTATGCAGAGTAAGTCAATAATTCTATCTTTACTGCAAGGATAAATTCTTTGGTGTTACAATATCCAAAATCAAAGGATATTGTATGAAAGGATTATTTGTTACAGGTACCGGTACAGATATCGGTAAAACCCATGTCAGTGCGGCGATTGCCCGCTATCTTAGAAAAAAAGATCTCAATCTTGCCTACTACAAGGCAGCAGTCAGTGGTGCAAAAAGTGTAAAAACATCCGATGCAGGATTTGTTCATGAAAGTGCAGGTCTTTTGCAGAATGAAAATACACTTTTGTCATATCTTTATCAAAGACCTTTATCTCCACATCTTGCAGCAAGGCTTGAAAATCGCTTTGCATCAATGGAAAAGATAAAAGAAGCATTTAATTCATTAAAGCAAAGCTATGAGTATGTACTATCTGAAGGAGCTGGTGGAATTATTTGTCCTGTAGTTTATGAGGATAATAAAAAGATCATGTATGAGGACATCATAAAGGAGCTTAATCTTCCTTGTGTTGTAGTTGCAGATGCAGGTCTTGGCACCATCAATCATACTGTTTTAACAGTATTTTATCTAAAAGAGCATGGAATAAAGGTTCAGGGCGTTATTCTCAACAATTTTGAGCCTAGCAATATCATGCATGAGGATAATCTTGTTATGGTCGAGAAGATTACACAAAACAAAGTCATCGCAGTGGTTCACAAAAATTCAATGGAACTTAATATGCGATATAAGAATATGGAAGATTACTTTGATGAATGCTAATGAAATAAAACAAAGAGCTGATTTTGACAGAGCTCATATCTGGCATCCTGCTGCTCAGATGAAGGATTATGAATCATTTCCACCTATTGAGGTTGCAAAAGCAAAAGGATGTATTCTTTATACTCAGGATAATAGGGAAATCATCGATATTGTAAGTTCCTGGTGGTGTAATCTATTAGGTCACTGTAATGATAAGATTTCATCTTCTGTAAGCAAGCAGCTTTTTGAGCTTGAGCATGTGATTTTTGCAAATTTCACACATCCAAAAGCTATAGAACTTGTAGAAAAGCTCCTTAAGATCGTTCCAAAGGGAATAGAGCATTTCAATTTTGCTGATAATGGATCATCAAGTGTTGAAATGGCTCTTAAAATTGCTTTTCAGTATCAGCATCAGATAGGGCAGACAAAAAGAGTTCGCTTTGCATGTCTTGATGAGGACTATCATGGTGAAACCATAGGAGCTCTCTCTGTAGGTGCAATGGATCTTTATTCAAAGATTTACAAGCCTATGATGATGGATAATATTCATATTCCTGTTCCTGACATGTACAGAAATACTGATGTTGAATCTACTCTTCTACAAGCAAGAAAACTCTTTGAAAAACACGGTCATGAGCTATGCGCTCTTATAGTTGAGCCAATTTTACAGGGTGCTGCTGGTATGCGCATTTACCCAAAAGAGTATCTAAAGGGGCTTTATGATCTGTGTAAAGAATATGGCGTTCTTTTTATAGCAGACGAGATAGCAACAGGCTTTTTTAGAACAGGAAAAATGTTTGCCTGCGATCATGCTGGTATCACACCAGATATCATGTGTCTGTCAAAGGCAATTACTGGCGGTTATATGCCTATGTCTGTTGTATGTACAACACATGAGGTATATAAGGCATTCTATGCTGACTACAGTCAAATGAAGGCTTTTGTTCATTCTCACACCTATGCAGGTAATCCTTTAGCCTGTGCTGCAGCAAATACTGTTTTAGATATTCTAAATGAAGGTAGTGTAGTAACTCAGGCTTCAGAAAATGCAAAATGGCTGTCAGACGAGTTTAAAAAAAGATTTGCAAGTCATGAGAATATCGGGCAACACAGACACATAGGTCTTATCAATGCTATTGAAATAGTTAAGGATAGAGACACAAAAGAATCATTTGATTCAAAGCTTCGTTTAGGTTACAGAATCTATCAGGATGCTATGAAAAATGGCTTACTTTTAAGACCTATTGGAGATATTCTATATTTTAATCCTCCTTTGAATATTGATAGAGATACTTTAACAAAGGCTCTTGATATAGCACAGGAAGTTATCTTTTTTAACATTGAAAAGATAAAATAATTCATTCTTTTAAAATGGCTTAAATAAGCAAAAAGAGAGTGCATTTTTCTGTTTTGTAAATATTTTTTTACAAATTGCACTTGCAAGAGACAAAACAAACTACTATAATGCACTCACTTTCTGAATGGATGCTTAGCTCAGTCTGGTTAGAGCATCTGCCTTACAAGCAGAGGGTCATAGGTTCGAGTCCTATAGCATCCACCATTTAGAAGCAGAAAAATTTGAAATTTGGATGCTTAGCTCAGTCTGGTTAGAGCATCTGCCTTACAAGCAGAGGGTCATAGGTTCGAGTCCTATAGCATCCACCACGAAGCAACCGATGGTTGCTTTTTTTATGCCCACATTTTTTCTAATCTATTATTGTCTGACATTTTCTTTGTGCCATAAAAAGCCTATCTACCATGAAAAATCAAAGTGGTTTTCAGCTCCTTTCGTTAATCAAAGTGTTTCATTTATATTTTTTTTGTCTCCTCAAAATATTGATAAAAAATGCACAATAAATGTGCGTTAAATTTTGCAAGATAAAAATTATTATGTTGCGTTTTCTGAAAAACAAAGTATTAGAAATCTTTATATTTCAATAAGTTAATAAATACATTTATTTTAAAATACCATCAAAACGCATAAAAAGCCCTGTTTTGTACCATTATCGTGATTGACTATGTAATTTTATTGCTAATAATAGCCTTAAAAATATTATTACCTTGAAAGAATATATCAGGAGATATCATGACAGGCAGTTTGTTATTCTGTATATGTCTTGCCTACTTTGTAGTGGCATATTTCTTATACGGTGGCTTTTTATCAAGACTTTTTAGTATTGATCCAAAAAATCCAACCCCTTCAGAAACTCAGTTTGACGGCGTAGATTATGTTCCTACATCTAAGGCTGTGCTTTTCGGTCATCACTTTGCATCAATTGCAGGTCCTGGTCCTATTGTTGGTCCAATCATGGCAGCATATTTTGGCTGGCTCCCAGCTTTAATCTGGATCCTCGTAGGTTGCGTGTTTGTCGGTGCTTTCCATGATTTTGCAGCTCTTGTAATCTCCATAAGAAACAAAGGTCGCTCTGTTTCATATGTTATGGAAAAGATGCTTGGTATTACTGGCAGACAGCTGTTCTTATCATTCTGCTTCTTATGTCTTTTACTTGTTGTTGCTATTTTCACTCTTCTTATTGCAGGACTCTTTGCAAAATTCCCAGAGGTTGCAACATCATCAATTATCTTTATTCTGTTAGCTCCATTATTCGCTCTTGTGACAGGTAAATGTTCAGTTTCTCTGTTCAAGGCTTCATTTGTATTTGTTCCTCTGGTATTTGTCGGTGTATACGTAGGTCAGTATTATCCATTCAACATTCAGAGCGCATTCAATCTTGAAGCTCAGTCTGTATCATCAGTCTGGATTGGTATCTTGGCTGTTTATATTTTTGTAGCATCAGTAATGCCAGTTCAGTATCTGTTACAGCCTCGTGACTATTTAAATTCATGGCTTCTTTATGCAATGCTTGCTTTAGGTGTAATTTCAATTATTGCCTATAATCCACAGATCAAGATGAATTCTTTTGAAGGATTTGTATCTGTAACAGGCTCTGGCAAACCAACTGCACTCGTTCCTGCTTTATTCATCTTCATTGCATGTGGTGCATGTTCAGGTTTCCATGCTCTTGTAGCATCTGGTACAACATCAAAACAGCTGAAGAATGAAAAGGACGCACTTCCAATTGGCTATGGCGCAATGCTTATTGAAGGTGTTGTAGGTATTATGGCTTTAGTTGCTGTTATGGCAATGGATAAGGAAGTATTCACTGAGCTTGGAAAGAACCCACCTGCAGCATTTGCAACAGGTATCTCTTCATTCTGTGAGGCATTAAATCTTGATGTTGGATATGCAAAGACCTTTATCTCTCTTGCAATTTCTGCATTCATGATGACATCTTTAGATACAGCAACAAGACTTGGCCGTTTCATCTGCCAGGAGCTGTTTATGCCAAGACAGACATCTGACGAGAAATATTCTTTACAAAAACCTGTAAAGGTTAATATCGTAAGAGAGCTGTTTATCAATAAGTACATTGCATCATTTGTTATTGTTGTACTTTCAATGGCACTTGCTCTTTCAGGTGAAGCTGCATCATTATGGCCTATTTTTGGTGCATCAAATCAGCTTATGTCTGCTATCACTCTGTTAATCATCAGCTTATGGTTACTTTCAAAAAATACCCACTGGCTGGTTGCATTCATTCCTATGATATTTATGATGATCATGAGTCTGTGGGGCGTTCTGCAGGTTATAAATCAGCAATGGAATGCTAATATGACTCTTGTAATTGTAGGTATTATTCTTGTTGTTATGTCAGCTCTTCTTGTAGCTTTAGGTGTAAGTGTTATTGCACACCACATTAAAGAAGCTAAGAAAGCATAAACATCAGATATTATGAAATGATGCGGTCAGGTTTGGCCGCATTTTTTTTAACTGGATTTTGCGTTTTTCATTTTCTCCTTTCTTTGCTAGAATCTGTATAAACAGTTGAAGATATAAAAAATGAAAAGACGCAAAAACAATAAATTCTCAAAAGAGCAGTTTGAAAATCTAATAAATTTACTGCATGAAACTGAATTATCATTTTCTGGTATACAGGAAAATTCTAATGAAAAAACCATAACCGAGGATGAGCTTTTAGAAAAAATCTCAAGCTCAAGTGCTTTGCCAAAAGGTACACTTTTCGATGCAAAATGCGCTCAGCATCTTTTCTATCATTTCGTTAATGCTGTAAATTTCAATTCAAAGTCTTCTTATAACCTTATTTGCAAGTATGTAAGACAAAAAAGAAAGCAGTTTTTGCGTACTCATCTTCCATCAGCAATATCCTTAGAGAAAAAAAATCTAGATGAAGATTACTTTAATGATCTGATTTCGGATATAGACGATTACATTTCAGAGGCTGCAGACGCAACTGATGTATATTCATCCGATCTGTGCATAAGACTTATTAATCCTTCTTTGCTTCATGCAGTCGATACAGTTTGCCAAAAGGGTGATCCTAATTTTAGATATATATTTTTGCAGATGCTAAGCTCTCCTTTAGAGTCATTTACTGATAAGCATCTTTCTGTCGGCAACGGATATGATCTGAATACCTTCTTTGAACTTACAGTCTTCTATCTGAGAACTTTTAGTGTCGTTGATAAAAATGAGAATATGGACAGTGCACTCTTAAAAGAGTGTCTGCCACCGCAGTTAGCGTTCCTTATAGGTAGAGCTTATTTAAATGGAGAATATCTGCCACTTGATAAGGAGCTAGCATTCAGATGGTTTGCCTATGGAGCCTTTTTAGGTGATAGCAAATGTCTTATGGCTTTTTTGCTTCATTTTTCAAATCTTGACTGTGCTGATGAACAAAAACTTGAAAAATGTGCTCTTAAGATAAGATTCACTCTGTTTTATGCTTATCTTAATACATCATATTCAAACAAGCATCCTAATTTGTATGAGTATCCTTGCTACTATGAGCAAGAAGGTTTTAGCTCATATGAAAATTACTGTCTTGCTAGATATTTGAAATATACAGCATCAAGCTGTATGTTCTTGAAAAAGCGCTCAAGAGAAGAGCTGTACGAACTTGATTTATTTGCAAAATTCGACTCTCATATTTGTTATCTTGCAAATGAAAACAAAAAAGATAAAAATCTGTTATCTGCAATAATGCTCTTTGGTTACGCCTTTTATGAAGAGTCAATTTTTGACAGTTTTTACAAGGAGCTGTATCACTTATCTAAGCCAAGAGCAAAAACTCCAGATGAACCGCTGAAAATCTTTGCAGACCTTTTGGTAACTAATGCAAAAAAAGGCGGCTTGTTCGCACTTGACTGTCTTAATATTTTCTCTTCATTCAGCGAATTTGATCTTGAAAAGGAAGATGAGCTTTTAAAGAGAATGTCTGATGCCGGTATGACTGAAGCTTCATTTATACTTGCAACAAAACAAAAAAGCATGTCAAAAGATACAAGTGGTACTGAATTTTGGAAAAAGCCAGCAAAGGACGGCTGTGGTTTTGGCTATCTTAATCTTGCTGTAGACTACTATCTTGAAAAGAATTATGAGCAGTGTATTGTCAATGCTCAAATTGCTATATCCTATGGTGTTGTTGCAGGATTCATGCTCTTGTACTCAGCTTATAAGGAATCAAATCAGCCTTTGGCATATACCTATTTAAGACTTGCATCTGAATATGTAATTCCTGATGCATACAGAGAGCTTGCTTCAGAGAGAGATGAAGATAAGTATAATCCTCTTCCCTATATGAAAATAGTTGAGAAAATCGAGTCACTGTCAGCTGTAAGCTCAACTGCATGTGTCCTTATGATTGAGTTTTATAAAAACTCAACACTGCTTCCTGAAAACCATATAAAGATTGCTGAATATATTCAGCGATCTCTAAAGCTTGGAGTCGGATCTTCAGTTGATGAATATATGGATTTTTATACCAGATCGTTTAAGAGTGACTGGCTGTTCCCACCATCAATTCCGACTAATTTAAATTCATTTGGAGCTTTAAGGAAAATTTACAGTGTCGACAGTGAGGTAACTAACAGACAGGATCCTCATTATGAGGAAGTAAAAAAACTAAGTGAAGCTCTAATGTTCAGCTTAAGACATGGTACAACCGAACTTGAGCAGATCTGTCTTTACAATATTGTATCCTCACAGATAATGGATGTAATAGGTGTAAAGAGTGCAAAAGGTCTAAATACAATAAAGAGCAGTAGTGAATCTGTTTTAAATTCTTACTCACTTTTACTCTCACTAGGTGCAACCAAATCACTTAAAACCGGTGATAAGAATGTAATTACATTCTATACAAAGACTACGCACGCCCTATTAGATACGCTTTCACAAATGGATGAAAGAACTCTTCATTTTATTAAGGCAAAGGCACTTCACTGTATAAGAGCATATACTCTTGAGTGTGACTATGATAATTTTCTTTATGAGATAAATAAGGCTGCAAACGCAGAAGATCCTCTTTCATATCTTCTCAAACAGACTGATTTTTCTGATATTATTAAACAAAAAAATACTTCCGTTAAATCAAAGGAAGCTGATGATCAAAATACAAAAGAGGACGTAGTGATCTTAAGCGTCACTCAGTAAAATATGCAGTATCTTCTGAAAATACAGATTCAAAATACAAGAGCATGGCGTCTGTTAAGTGTGGACGGAGAGTATAATCTGTCAAAACTAATGAAAATCATATCACTTGCATTTTCATCAAATGGCTGTGCAGGAACTCTTTTTTACAAAGATAAAGAATATGTCATCGAGCATGAAGCTGCTGTTTTGGGTGATGAGTTTTCTATCTTTGATAGCTTTGATGTACAAGAACAGGATATCTTTTCATTTACTTTAAAGGATTTTGCTGGTCTGGACTTTTTGGTGACTGTACTTAAAAAGGCAGAGCATCTTGACTGTCTTTTACCGTCTTTAATTGCAGGTGTAGGTCCTGTCAATTCAGACAGCTATACATCTTATGATGCTTTAAATGATTACCTTGAGTCGGACGTAGAGCTTACTCTTGACTGTAAAGAGATCACTAAAAGGATAAGAGAGTTTAATACTCAAAAAGATAATATTAACGAAGCCATGATAAAGGCTGGCGCAAAAGAACTTAATTTCAGGATTGGATAAAATGTCATTACATATGATTGATAATGTCTCTATACCAGAGACTTTTGATTTACCAGACAGATTAACAAGAGAGCAGAAGATAAAAGACGACATGCTTTTTGATAAGGCTTTAGAGCTAATAAAGCAAAAGGATGCACTTTTAATTGCTCACTACTATACATCTGAAACAATGCAGCGTCTTTGCGAGGCTTCTGGCGGATTTATCGGTGATTCTCTTGAGATGGCAAGAAAAGGAAGAGATTCTGATAAAAAACTGATTTTAGTTGCAGGTGTGCGCTTTATGGGAGAAACTGCAAAGATCCTATCTCCTGAAAAAACAGTTATCATGCCAGATCTATTAGCAGAGTGTTCACTTGATTTATGCTGCAATGTTGAGGATTTAAAAAGAGTAAAGGCATCTGTAAAGGATGCTGTTGTAGTTGCATATGCAAATACATCTGCTGCTGTTAAGGCTCAGGCTGACTGGATTGTTACATCATCACTTGCTGTAGAGCTTGGCAAGTATCTGACACAGCAAAAAAAGACAATTTTATGGGTTCCTGATCGTCATCTTGGTTCATATATTGCCAATATGTCTGATTCTGATATTTACTGCTGGCCTGGACGCTGTATTGTGCATGATGCTTTTGAGGCCAATGCCCTTGATTTTGTAAAGAAAGACCATAAAGATGCGCTTGTTTTAGTTCATCCTGAGGCTCCTGCTAGTGTGGTTGCAAAAGCAGATTATGTAGGTTCTACTTCACAAATTCTTGCTTTTGCAAAACAATCTTCTGCAAAAGAATTTATTATTGCTACTGAGAGGAATATTTTTTATAAACTCTCACTTGCTTGCAAAGATAAGAAATTCATTGAAGCTCCAGTGGCAAGTACAAAAGGGCACTGCATAAGCTGTGCTAACTGTCCTTGGATGGAACTTAATACCCTTGAAAAACTTATTGCTGCACTCAATGATCCTAAATCTCATGAACTGTCTGTAGACGAGGACATAAGATTAGGTGCATTAAAACCTCTTGAAAGAATGCTTGATTTCTCAAGAGATCTTAAAGAAGGAAAAATAACACTTGAGTGATCGTCAAATAAGATATTCTCTTGAAATAGAGAATGGCATATACGATGAAACAAACAGTGAGTATGAGCTTATTGACTGTTCAGATAAGCTCATATGTGAGGAGCATCGTTCTGCACAGGGAGCAAAGGACAAGCTCATATCAAAAGCTCTGTCCTTTGGTGGAAACTGTGTCAAAGATGTAAAAGTAAAACCATTTGAAAGAAATTCAATTGGTTTTTCCATCCAGATGTATGAGGCCACAGGAAAAGTCTGTCTTGCAGCAAAAAAGGATGATAATGGTGAGTATTCAAGAGACGATCTTGAGAATATGCTTAGCCATTATGAAATAGACCGTTATGTGAAAAACCAGAGCAATTCAAAAAAGATGTCTTTTGTACTCAAGGTTATTGGCGTGATTCTGTTCTGTATTTTCACAATAGGCTTTTTGATGTCTAATTAGAATTTTGTAATAATACTTGAAATTCATAATGTTAGACCACATCTTCTATATATAGAACCTATACAGGAAGAAGATATCTATGGATGAGAACGAGAAATACAGTGTTGATGCACTGACAGAAGATACAATAAGAAAACTCGAGCAGAGCGGTCTTAGAATGACTATTCAGCGTCGACATATTATTGAAATTCTAACCTCAAGCAAATGTACCTCTCCAAAAGAGCTATGGTATGAGGCAAAGGAATATGTTCCTGATCTTGGAATTGCCACTGTTTATCGTCTCATCAACCGTCTTGAGCAGATTGGTGTCATATCAAAGGCCAGAAATCTTGGCATGCAGAATGTAGAGCCAAAACTTGGTACTTTAAAGGATAAAACTGGTAACATAATTAAAAAAGAAGGTTCAACTCAGGAACTTGCAGCTTTAATAAAGCAGGGCCTGATGACTAGCGGAAAAATTAAAGCTGAAGAGAATATTAAACTCTCATTAGTAGGCGATAAAATAAATATACAAATATTCTAGGATCACATAATGGAACAAATAAAGAGTGCACCATCAGTACTTGATGCAGTCCCTGAGTCTGTTCAAAAAAAGGCAGGAGAATTAGCAGAATCAGGTGAAACTTACCTTGAAGCAATTTATGTGATAAAAGAACGCAGAGAAAACGGTCTTGTAAGAGCTGTTGACGTTGCTAATGAACTTGGGTTAAGTAGACCAAGTGTTTCTCGTGGACTTAGTCTTTTAAAAGAGCGCGGATATATAAGTGTAGAGCTTGCAGGTGATATTGAGTTTACTAAGGAAGGTCGTGCACTTGCTGAAAAAATCTTTAAAAGACATCAGTATCTTACTGTATTTTTTAAACATATAGCCAATGTTCCTTCAGATATTGCAGAGTCAGATGCATGCAGGGTAGAGCATGTGATTTCTGAACATACCATGAATGGTATTATTGAATATCTAAAAAAGAACGACATCGTATAATACCTATCCATTTTCTCAAAGAAGATTTGCTCATTGCCAGAAAAATTGATTCAAATATCAATTTTGTGAATTAGATCTTTAGAGAAAAGAGCCTAATTGTATATAGTATCAATCAGTTGCATCCATATTTTTAGATATGTATGTTGAGAATAATAAAAAAAAAAGTGCGATCTTAATCGTCAATTTTATATTAACTGCTTAAGTTGTATAAAAATTCCTTCGATATTTAATTTGATCCACTTAAGTACTATACAAGACAAGGCTGCATAGGTGTGGTATGAGATTCCTAGAACGTTTTTCCATAAAACAGAAAATGATTTTTTCCTATCTGATGCTTATTTTCGCATCAATCGGATTAGGTTACATCTGTCTTTATATGTCTCTTGTAAATGGCAAGGTTGTAAGTGAAGCTCATGTTACCTTAGATGAACGTTACATAAAGGTAAAGAACACATCTGATTATTTCTTGAATCTTCATACTATTTTAGGGGAAGTTGCAGTAAGCAAGAAGACTGATGAGCAGACACTAAAAAAAGTCAAAAATCTTTCTGATAATTTAAAGTATGCTACTGACAAGTTGCAGACTGCAAGATATCCTACAGAAGTTGAAGCAATCAAGAGTTCTGTTTCAAAATACCTATCTTTATCCGAGAGTATTGTTCAAAAGAGTACATCTGGTGAAAGTGATGTTGCAAAGGACATCTACTATACAAGCATGCTGCCTCTTATTCTGACAGTGCAGACAAATATTTCAAAGATTAATACACAGCAGTTACATATTGTTAATGAGAAACTTGATGTTTTAAACAGCAACACACCATTTGTAAGTTCTATTGTGGTTATTTTATTTGAGATTATCTGTGCCTTTATAGTAGTTATACAGATGCCAAGACTGATTGTAAGCTCAATTAATGCTGCTATTAAGGTTGCAAATTCCTTAGCTTCAGGACATCTTCATAACGAAATTAAGATTAAGCGCCATGATGAGTTCCTGCCACTGCTAATGGCAATGGAAAAAATGAGAGCATCCTGGTATGAAAATGTAATTTTAATTAAGGAAGTAAGTCTGAATATTTCAAAATATATGAGCAGACTTCAGGATTCATCAACACAGATTGAGGAAACTGCAACAGAAAATCAGGATTATTCAAAGACCGTTTTTGATGCATCTGAGTTAATGGTTAATACAACTCAGGAAATTGCTCATAACTGTTCTGATGCATCTAATACATCTGATGAAACATCACAGGATACACAAAACGGTATAGCAAGAGTAAATCAGACAATTGAAAGACTGAATTTGCAGATTGAGAAGTCAAAGCATGATGCTCTACTTGTATCAAAACTATCAGAAAGAGCAATTGCAATTGGTGATATTGTAAGTGCTATTGATGATATTGCAAATCAGACAAATCTATTAGCTCTTAATGCTGCAATTGAAGCTGCTAGAGCTGGATCTGCAGGTAAGGGTTTTGCTGTGGTTGCAGATGAGGTCCGATCACTTGCTTCAAGAACAAGTAAATCGACTCAGAAGATCACTGATATGGTGACACAGGTTCAGTCAGATGCGGTGGCTGCAAACGAGGCTACTCAGGACTCTGTAAAGGAAATGGACAGCATCTCAGAACAGTCAGGTCAGCTAAATGAGATCCTTGATGGTGTTATCTCAAAGGTAGATAATGTTAACAGACAGATAACAGAGATTTCTCATGCTGCAAAACAGCAGATAAGATCAACATCGAATATCTCAATGAATATGAAATCAATCACAGAAGGATCTGATGGCCTATATAAGGAAATTAAGGCTGTTGAAAAGCAGATTAACAGAACCAATGTTGAAATCGGCAGACTTTTAAGTGTTGTTTCAAGATTCTATGTTTAATACTTTTAAAATCTTGTTTTTAATACTGCATCAGCACCTTTTTGGTGCTGATGTATTTTTAGAGCAGAGTATTTTTATATATGCAACGAACTGATTTTAATTAGCTTTTGTGATCAAGAAAATCACCTACAGTTGCATTTGTAGCACTTACAAGATCGTTTGGATTTATACCTACACTATATCCGCGTCTGCCACCTGAAACTAAAATTTCATCAAACTCTAATGCACTCTGACACAAAAGGATCTTTGTCTGTCTTTTCTGACCAAACGGACTTAAACCTCCTATAACATATCCTGTTATTCTTTGAGCATCCTGTGGACTTGCTATTTCAAGTGACTTGAGTTTTAGTAATCTTGCAGCACTTTTTAAAGAAATCATTGCATCAACAGGAGTCACTGCAGTAATGAATGTTTTTTCAAAGACAAGCACTATGGATTTGTAAACCATTTTTGGATTTAGATTTAGTGCTTTTGCCGCAAATTTGCCATAGTCGTGATCAACTGTACATTCATACTCATATTCTTTGAATTTAATTTTGTGATCCTTTAGATATTTTACGGCTGGTGTCAGCATTGCGATCCTCATTTTTCGTAAGTTTAAAATTGTATATATTTAGATGTTCATTTTATACCAAATAGCCCAAAATAGTTTCAAATCGGGCTATAATATGGCAACAATAACTATTATTAACAAAAAAAGTTTGTGCAAAAGATCTGTTATTAGTCACATTTTTAAATAAAAACAGTCTATAAAACGGGTTAATTTTAAAAATATGCTTGAACTTTGCATTGTTAAATCTATAAAATGACACCTACTGAATGACCGACATGTAGGTTGTTCAAAAACTAAGGCCTAGTGCCTTTTAACAACTAGAAATGACTATTTCTAATAACATACATAAGTGATATTTGTAAGGACATTTTTTATGAAGAAAACAATTCTGGCTTCATTAATCGGTGCTTTAACTTTAGGCGCATCAATTTCAGCAAATGCAGCCATTGAAAAGGATCAGTTAACAATTTGGGTTAACGGTGATAAGGGTTACAACGGTATTGCTAAAGTTGGTGAGAAGTTCACTGCTGATACCGGTATCAAGGTAACAGTTGCTCACCCAGATCAGGTTGAAGTTAAGTTCCAGCAGACTGCTGCAACTCAGAATGGTCCTGATATCATCATGTGGGCTCACGACCGTTTCGGCGAGTGGGCACAGGCAGGTTTAATTGCTCCTGTAACTCCATCAGAAGAGTACAAGGCAAAGTTTGCTAAGGTAGGTTGGGATGCAGTTACCGTTAACGGTAAGATCGTAGGTTACCCAGTAGCTATCGAAGCAATCAGCTTAATCTGTAACAACAAGTTTGTTAAGAAGGCTCCAGAGAACTTTGAAGATTTAGTAAAGTTAGGCGACACCTTAAAGAAAGACGGTGTTAAGCCAATCATCTGGGCTTATGCAACTCCATACTTCTCATACCCATTCTTATCAGCTCAGGGTGGCTACGCATTCAAGAAGATCGATGGCGGCTATGATGTTAAGGATACCGGTGTTGCAAATGCTGGTGCAAAGGCAGGTTTACAGTTCGTTGCTGACTTAATCAACAACGGTTATACCGATAAGGGTGCTGATTACGGTGTTATGGAAGCTCAGTTCACCAAGGGTAAGGCAGCATGTATCATCAACGGCCCATGGGGCTGGCCAAACTATGACCAGGCTAAGGTTGACTTCTCAGTTTACAAGTTACCTAAGTTAGGTGGTAAGGATTCAAAGGCTTTCGTTGGTGTTACAGCTATGGCTTTAAACTCAGCTTCACCTAACAAGGACTTAGCAGTACAGTTCTTAGAAGAGTACTTATTAACCGACGCTGGTTTAGAAGCAGTTAACAATGACAAGTCAATTGGCGTAGCAGCTTTAAACAGCTTCCAGGCTAAGTTAGACAAGGATCCACGTATTGCAGCTACTAAGGTTAACGCATCTAACGGTGACCCAATGCCTGCAGTACCTGAGATGAGCAAGTTCTGGTCATCATTCGAGACTGCTCTTAAGAACATCACTTCAGGTCGTCAGTCTGTAGATGAGGCTACCTCAGTTGCAGCTAAGCGTATCTTAAGCGAATAATAATTTCTTTAAACTAGCCCTTGTCTAGTGCAAGGGCTTCTTTTTTTTTGTTTGGCAAATTAGGAATTGGACATGGAACTGTCAGCAATGCATAATTTGAAACTTGGTCCTAAAGCTCTGCTTAAGTGGACTGTAGTTGCTTTAATTGTGTTAGTAAACCTTTATGCCGACATCTGCATGTATTCAAACGGTGATATTGCATATCCTCTTTTGGATCTTGTTCTTGTTGGTGCTGGTGTTTACATCTTCGTAAGTAAGAAAATGTATGCTCAACGCTATGCTTTCCCAAGTGTGGCAGGTATGAGTGCATTCATTATCTTCCCTCTAATCTATACTTTGTGGATTTCATTCACAAACTATTCAGGCGCTCACGTAATGACCGTAGAGTCTGCAAAAGCATTCCATATGCAGAAGACCTACAAGTCAGAAGGTGGTGACTTTGCATACAAGATCTTCGCAACTGAAGACAATATGTGCAATATTTACCTGACCCAGGGTGATGTTGCCTATTCTCTTGAGAGTGCTATTAACTTAAAAGATTCTAAGTTAACAGCAAACGCAAACCAGGGTAAGGTAACAGAGCTTAAGCTAGTTGCTGCTACACAGCAGCCAGAAGGCAAGTTACTTCCAATGAAGGATTTAATGCCTCTGCGTAACAACTTAAAGAGCCTTGTTCTTTTAGTACCTGAATCACAAATCAAGTTATCAATGAGCGGTATCCGCCAGTTCTCAGCACAGAGTGAAAAGTTTAAAGAATTAAAAGTTGGTGAGAAAGCTGATAACGGTTTTGTTGTTGATTCAAAGAACGTATTATGGGATAACGAAACTAAGCAGTTATTCATGCCAAATGGCGATACTGGTTACTATCAGTATGCTAATGAGAAGGGCGAGTTATTCGGTGAAGAGTTCTCTCCTGGCTTCAAGGTTAGCGTAGGCTTAAAGAACTATATTAAGTTCTTAAGCAACGAAAGCATTCGTATGCCATTCATCCAGATCTTCTTATGGACTGTATTCTTCTCAGGCTTTACAGTATTCATTACTCTTGCAATCGGTATGCTGCTTGCTTGTTTAGTACAGTGGGAGTTCTTACGTTTCAAGGGCATCTATCGTGTGTTCTTAATTCTTCCATACGCTGTACCATCATTCATCTCAATTCTGGTTTTCAAAGGTTTATTCAACCAGAACTTCGGTGAATTAAATGTATTCTTAAACATCGTGATGGCACCTTTATATAATCTATTCGGTGCACAGTGGACTCCTATCGAGTGGTTTACTGATCCTTGGGCAGCTCGCGCAATGATCTTAATGGTAAACGCATGGTTAGGTTATCCTTACATGATGATTCTATGTATGGGTCTTTTAAAGTCTATCCCAGACGATCTTTACGAGGCTACTGCAATTGAAGGTGCAACTCCACTGCAGAACCTAACAAAGATTACATTACCATTACTAATCAGACCTTTAGCTCCATTGTTAATTGCATCATTCGCATTTAACTTCAATAACTTCGTTCTGATTCAGTTATTAACTGGTGGTGGTCCTGACATTATCGAGGCTACCGAGGCTCCTGCTGGTTACACCGATCTCTTAGTAAGCTTTACATATCGTATCGCTTTCGAGGGTGGTAAGGGTAATGACTACGGTCTAGCTGCAGCTGTTGCTACTATGATCTTCGTTATGGTTGGTCTATTAAGCTTGTTACAGTTACGCTTAACCAAGAACAGCCAGGCACAGCGTTAGGAGATAGAAAATGGCAATTGTACAACCAAAATCATTAAAGTATAGAAAGGCTGCTGCACATACATTTATTTTAGCCTTCTTATGCACAATTATGTTTCCTCTGCTAATGATTGTAGCTATTTCATTCCGTCAGGGTAACTTCTCTGTGGGTGACATTATTCCTTCAGCTGCTACATCTACATTAGATCACTGGAGACTTGCTTTAGGTTTCAATGTTCGTCAGTTAAACCGTGTTACCGGTGCAACAATTGACTATGTTGAGACTGATGATGGTAAATATCAGATCCTTGTTAGATCTGATGATGATTCAAGCTTCAGAAATTATGTAACTGAGCCATTCTCTATTAGCGACGTTAAGGCAAAGGCATCAGCAGATGTTCCTTACGTTGTTAACTGCTATACTCAGACTTCTGATGCTGAGTCAGCTCAGTTTGCTGATGCTGCAACTGCTAAAGAGCATAATGCTGTTTTAGAGTCAGTATTAGCTATGAAGCTTGGTGAAGGTTCTGATGCAGTTCAGTACTTCATCGATAAGAACGACAAGGAAGGCACCTCATATGGTATCTATAAGGAGAAGATTATTCCTCCTCCATTCCCAGTATTACTGTGGTTATGGAACTCAATTAAGGTTGCTTTCATTACTGCATTCTTGATTATCTGCTTATCAACAACTTCTGCTTATGCTTTCGCTCGTATGAAGTTCAAGGGTAAGACTGTAATCTTAAACGGTATGCTGATTTTCCAGATGTTCCCTGCTGTGCTTGCTTTAGTTGCTATCTACGCACTCTTTGACAAGATTGGCGAGTACATTCCATGGTTAGGTCTGAACACTCACGGTGGTCTGATCCTTTCATATATGGGTGGTATTGCACTGCACATTTGGACTATCAAGGGTTACTTTGAAACAATCGATGCTTCACTAGAAGAAGCAGCTGCTATTGATGGTGCAACTCCATGGCAGGCATTCAGATTAATTCTGTTACCACTGTCAGTACCTATCTTAGCTGTTGTGTTCATTCTTGCATTCATCAGCACCATTACTGAAGTTCCTGTAGCATCAGTTCTGTTACTTGACATGAATGAGTTAACCTTAGCTGTAGGTTCACAGCAGTACCTGTATCCACAGAACTATCTGTGGGGTGACTTCGCAGCTGCAGCTGTGCTGTCAGGTCTTCCAATTACCATCGTATTCTTACTGGCTCAGCGCTGGTTAGTAGGCGGTTTAACTGCTGGTGGTGTTAAGGGCTAATAAGTAGATTTATTTGAAAGAATTTTAAGAGTGTAAATAAAATGGCAGAAGTTTTATTAAGTAAAGTTAGAAAAAACTATAACCCAGCTATCCTTAAGGATACATTACGTAACATTAACTTAGATATTAAAGATGGTGACTTCATCGTTTTCGTTGGTCCATCAGGCTGCGGTAAGTCAACTCTTTTACGTATGATCGCAGGTTTAGAGGATATTACCGATGGTGATTTACTTATCGACGGTAAGAGAGTAAATGATGTTCCTCCTTCAGAGCGTAACATCGGTATGGTGTTCCAGTCATATGCTCTTTATCCACACATGACCGTATTTGATAACATGGCTTTCGGTCTAAAGTTAAAGCACATGGACAAAAAAGAGATCCTAAGAAGAGTAGTTCAGGCTGCTGATGTTTTAGGTCTTGAGGCTTTCTTAGAGCGTAAACCAAAGGCTTTATCAGGTGGTCAGAGACAGCGTGTTGCTATCGGTCGTTGTATCGTTCAGAATCCATCAGTATTCTTATTCGATGAGCCTTTATCAAACCTTGATGCTGCTTTACGTGTTAAGATGCGTCTTGAGATTGCAAAGTTACATCAGGAATTAAATGCTACCATCATTTACGTTACCCACGATCAGGTTGAAGCTATGACTTTAGCTGACAAGATCTGCGTATTAAGCCCATTACGTCCAAGTGCAGAGTCTAATCTTGAGCAGTTCGGTTCACCACTTGAGTTATACAACCACCCAGTTAACTTATTCGTAGCTGGCTTCATCGGTTCACCAAAGATGAACTTCTTAAAGGGTGAAATCGTAAGTATCAGCGAGGAGAAGTGTACTGTTAAGTTAATCACTGGTGAAAAGGTTACCGCTTGCGTAAATGCAACTCGTGGTAAGGTTGGTGACAGCATTGTTCTTGGTGTTCGTCCAGAGCACTTATTAACCAAGAATATTGATGCAGCTGACGGTGGTAAGGTAACCGCTAAAGTTATCGTTACTGAGAACCTTGGTGCTGAATTCTATGTTTACATGGATTCTGGTGCATCAGAGGTTGGCAGTGACTTCACAGTTAAGTCTGATTCAGAGCTTGAAGTAGTTGCAGGCGATGAGTTCAGCGTAGGAATTCCTGCAGCAGCATGTTACTTATTTGATGCTGAAGGTATCGCATTCCCTCGTACACAGGTGTACAAGAGAAGCTGATGACAGCAGTCTAATCTGTCTATTTGCCAAGTTGGGAGCCGAAAGGCTCCCATTTTTGTATGTATTAAATAAAGTCTCTTTTTTTAGTAAACAAGTCTAGATCATATTATTTT
>NZ_JBGVMC010000325.1:0-16770 GCF_045124615.1 Succinivibrio sp. | reverse complement strand
GCAAATCAATCATCAGTTGTTTTTAATCCTTCCATAATTGAGCTTAACAGCTATGATGAGGTTCAATCACAGCTTTTTTCATATCTCTCTCAGGGAGGAAGTCGTATGCCTCCATTTATAACTACAGATATGGAATGTTTTGCACATGCTGATAAGCTGTTATCTTTCATTATTGAAAATTCAAATTCAGAGGACAGTGCTGTAAGACTTAGAGTGAAAGCTCATCTTCTTGAACTTTTAGCTGTACTTTATGAGAATGGTATTTTCTTAAACTCAAATATAGATATAAACGAAGAATTTGATTCAAAACAGCAGAAAATTAAAGATCTGCTAAGCTTCATCAATGAGCACTATACAGAAAAGATCACAATGAATGATGCTGCAAATTATTTGAAAGTTTCAAGACAGTATTTTTGCAGATACTTTAAACGTTCTACCGGTATGAGCTTTGTTGATTTTATAAACGATCTTAGATTGAGAAGGGCAAGTCAGGAAATAATGCATACAAGTAAATCAATTACTGATATTGCACTAGACCATGGCTTTGATAATATCGGTTATTTCTTTAAGTTGTTCAGGCTTAAATTCAATCAAACCCCACTTGCATACAGAAAAGGCAAGTATTCTAAATCATCAGATGAATAAAATATCAGAGCATCGTGAGCTCTGATATTTTTACATTGTATTATTTCTTGAATGCGTTTATATACAGCATTTCTGTTGCAATTGAAGCAGCTGCAAGAGCTGTAATCTCTGCATGATCATAGGCAGGAGCAACTTCAACAACATCCATACCAACAATATCAAGATCTTTTAATGCTCTTAATATCTTCATGATCTTATCAGAGCTTAATCCTCCAACAACAGGAGTACCTGTACCAGGAGCAAAAGCTGGATCAAGGCAGTCAATATCGAATGTCAGATAGCACTTGCATCCTCCAACTCTTTTATGAATTGCAATTGATATTTCTTCAACGCTCATATCGTTTGCAAGGCTAGCATCAAGAACTTCAAAACCGTCTTTTACAGAAAATTCAGTTCTGATACCAATCTGAATAGATTTTGAAACATCAATCAGACCTTCTTTAGGTGCATGATAAAAAGGAGTTCCATGATCGAAAGCTGATCCGTTTGAGTAAGTGTCAGAGTGAGCATCAAAATGAATTAATGCCATCTTGCCAAATATTTTTTCGTGAGCTCTTAACAAAGGGAGGGTAATAAAATGATCACCACCAAAAGTAATCATTCTCTTTCCTGCCTTAAGTAATTTTAAGGCATGCTCCTGAAGCTTATCGGCCATATCCTGGTTATCACCAAAAGCATAAACAAGATCTCCGCAATCACATACTTTGATTTTTTCTAAAGCATTAAACTGCCAAGGATATCTTTTACCTTCCCATGCAAGCTGAGGTGAAACCTGCCTTATTGCATTAGGTCCAAATCTTGCTCCTGAACGACCTGATGTTGCCATATCAAAAGGAACACCAGTGATTACAACATCAGCATCAGAGCTGTATGGATCAAAGTTTAATGGTAATCTTAAAAAACCAAATGCATTAGATACGAGGGAAATATCATGAGCATGATTTAATGTCTGCATTATTCTTCCTCCAGATAGGTATAACCGTATAAGCCGGCTCTAAATTCTTCAATGAAAGCTCTTTGCATTTTCTCTTCAAGTTTAGTTCCGTTTTCTAAAACCTGAGAGGTAAATTCATTTAATAATTTAGATGGATCAAGTAATACATAGCGTAACATATCTGCAACAGTGCTGCCTTCATCAGATAAAGATACTGTGACCTTGCCATTATCAAAAGCATATACATCCACAGCTTCTGTATTTCCAAAAAGATTGTGCATATTACCTAGAATTTCCTGATAAGCACCAACCATGAAAAATCCAATGTGAGGTGGATCTTTCTCGTCATATTCAGGGAAAGGCATTGTGTTTGATATATCATCACCTTCAACATATTTCTTGATAGCACCGTCAGAGTCACAGGTAATATCAAGAAGAACAGCTCTTCTTGTAAGAGGAGAGTTTAATCCTTCAAGTGGAACTACAGGGAAAATCTGATCGATGCCCCAAGCATCAGGGAGTGACTGGAATAATGAGAAGTTAATATATAACTTGTCAGCCATTCTCTCTTGAAGTTCATCAGATAATACCTGATGTGTTCTGTTTGTAGGATCAAGAGATTTTTGAATACTCTTGCAGATACACAGATAAATCTGCTCGGCCTTTGCACGTTGCTGTAAGGTTACAGAGCCTGAAACATAACCTTCATGAATTTCTTGAAGATCAAACTGACTGTCATGCAACCATTCACGAAGAGATCTTTTTACAGAATTCTCGTTCATTTCCTTCCATGTATTGAAAAGATTAAACAGTGCACGAGGAGAACCTTCAAGAGGGGATTGTGGAACTGTAAAATCGTTTCTTTCAACACCGATTACATTTGAAACAAGCACAGCATGATATGCAGTAAGCGCTCTACCTGATTCTGTAATTACGGTAGGCTGTTCAAGATTGTTTTCAATACAGGCATCACCGATTGTCCAGATAATATTATTTGCATATTCCTTTAAAGAATAATTGCAAGAGCAGTCAGTTTGAGATCTTGTGCCTTCATAATCAACACCAAGACCACCGCCAACGTCAAAATATTTGATGGCGACACCAAGCTTTGAAAGCTCCACGAAGAACTTTGCACTTTCTCTTACGCCTCTAGTTATGTCTCTTACATTGTTCATCTGAGAGCCAAGATGAAAATGTAAAAGTTCAAGACAGTGCAGTTTTCCTTCTTCTTTTAAGGTTTCTACGAGCTGTAAAACCTGAGAAGCTGCAAGTCCGAATTTTGAGCATTCACCACCAGATGACTGCCATTTACCAGAACCTTGTGATGCAAGACGTGCACGAACACCAAGGCAAGGTGTCAGCTCTAATCTTTCTGATTCTTCAAGTGTAATTTGAAGTTCAGTCATTTTTTCTATAACCAAGAATACCTTGTGACCCATTTTCTGAGCATCAAGAGCCATTCTGATGTATTCTCTGTCTTTATATCCGTTGCATACAATGATAGATCTGGTTCTTCCTGCATGTGCAAGTACTGCCATAAGCTCAGCTTTTGAACCAGCTTCAAGACCGATTGGTTCAGAGCCGTTTGTAAGTGCTTCAAGAACTCTTTTATGCTGGTTAACCTTTACAGGATATACAAGAAAGTAGTTACCTTTGTAACCATATTCTTCTCGTGCTTCTTTAAAGGCTTTATTGATATCGTGAAGTCTTGATTGCAGTATTTGTGGAAAGCAGAACAGTGCAGGAAGTCTCTGTCCTTTATTGGCTCGATCTTTTACAAGTTTTGCAAGATCGATAGTGGTTTGAGAGTTATCAGGATTTGGTCTTACTATGATGTGACCTTCTTCGTTTACATCAAAGTATTTATTTCCCCACCAAGAAATATTGTATGCGTTCACAAGTGACACCTCCATTAGGCTCATACTCTGTAGATAAGCTGCTGCCTTGACGCAATATAAAAAAAGAAAAAGTAAAAATAAGTCGTTCCTTTTGAAAACAAATGTAGCGTGGTACTTTAAGGCTATATAGCGTTATAATCAAGAAATATTTACTATAGATATAAATTTATTGTTCTATAAATTTCAAAAGCCTTTTTATAAGCCACATTAGGTTATAAATGAATATTAAGTTATTGTTTTTAATAATATAGTAAATGCACTAATTTGGTGCCATCAACATGGTCAAAACGTAAAAAAATAGCTGATTATATGCAAAAAATAGGTTTTATCGGTGCCGGCAAGGTTGGCATAAGCTTAGGAAAGTTCTTTAAAGAGAATGGATTTTCTGTTTCAGGCTACTATTCAAGATCACAGTCATCTTCAATTGAAGGAGCAAAGTTTACAGGCTCAGTGCAATATCTGTCTATTAAAGAGCTTGTAGATGCAAGCGATATTGTATTTATTACAACCCCTGATAATGCTCTTGAATCGACTGCCTCCTTTATTGCATCACAATGCCAAGGAATAAATGCTAAAAAATGCTTTGTCCACTGCTCAGGAGCTCTGAGTATTAAAGATGTTTTTAAATCTCTTATGGGATTTGACAATTTCTCATTTGCATCAGTTCATCCTATGATGGCATTTTCATCTAAAACACAAAGCTATAAAGAATTAAAGGATACATTCTATACACTTGAGTCAGATGAAAAAGCAAAATCTCTTATCTTAGGGATTTTTGAAAAACTCTCTGTCAGATTTGAAATTATAAGTTCAGAGGTCAAATCAAAATATCATTTAGCCTCAGTCCTATGTTCTAACTGTGTTGTAGGTCTGTTTGATTTTGCCAAAGATCTGCTAAAAGAATGTTCATTTTCTGATGAATCAGCAAAAGCAGCTTTAGGAAAACTGTTCTTGGTAAATGCACAAAACATTGCGGAAAAAGGTACAATAGAGGCACTGACCGGTCCTGTTTTAAGAGGTGATGATAATACTGTCTTAAAGCACCTGAATGTACTGTCAGATGAAGATAAAATTCTTTATATGCTTTTAAGCCGGAAAATATTAAAAGTGGCAAAAGCAAAAAACAAGGATTTTGACTACACTAAGATAGAAAAAATAATCAGCAACAATTTTGAATAACATATATAACAAGTTTTATATAAGCGAAGATAAAAGCTAATAGGTAAAAAATTAGGACGTCATATGAAAACAACAGTTGCAACTTTTTTGAAGATGAAGCAGGAAAATCAGAAGATTTCAATGCTTACCTGTTATGACTATACAACAGCAAAAATTATTGATTCAAGCAATGTGGATGCTGTTTTAGTAGGTGATTCTCTTGGAAATGTTGTATTAGGTTATGAAGATACTCTTTCAGTAACAATGAATGACATGATAACCTTCAGTGCCGCTGTAGCAAGAGGCTGCAAACAGAAGCTGGTGGTTGTTGATATGCCTTTTATGTCTTATCAGGTAAGCGTAGAGAAAGCTCTTGAAAATGCCGGAAGACTAATGAAAGAGGGTAGAGCAAATGCTGTTAAGCTTGAAGGTGGCAGATCAGTTCTTGCACAGGTAAAGGCTATCGTTGATGCCGGTATTCCTGTAATGGGACACCTTGGTATGACTCCTCAGTCTGTAAATGCTTTTGGTGGTCATAAAGTTCAGGGCAAAACTCTAGAAGCCGCCCAAAAACTCATTGATGATGCACTTTCTCTTCAGGAGGCTGGAGTATTCTCTATTGTTCTTGAGTGTGTTCCTGCAAAACTTGCTGCTGTGCTTTCACAGAAACTGTCCGTTCCTACTATTGGTATCGGTGCTGGTGCTCAGTGCGATGGCCAGGTATTAGTTTATAAAGATATGCTTGGAATGTATCAGGACTTCTCTCCAAAATTTGTAAAGCATTATGCTAATTTTGCAACAGAAATGACCGATGCTTTCAATCAATATGATGCAGAGGTTAAACAGGGGATCTTCCCAGCTTTAGAGCATACATTCAAGATTGATGAAGAAGTAATCGAAAAGTTATATTAGTTTTTAACTTTATGCCGTTTGATATCAACAGACAGCAATAAAAAAAACAAAGGCCTAATCAAGTGACTAGGCCTTTTGAATTTCTAGAATTTTGCTTCTATATGAATATTAGAAGTTTTCGTAATTCTTGATGGTTACCTGCTTGCCGTCAGCACCAACAGGAGCAATTTCACCTAATACCCATGCCTTTTCACCTAAAGCATTTAAGGTATCAACAGCTTTCTGAGCTTCTTCCTTTGATACAACAGCAATCATACCAACACCACAGTTGAAGGTACGGAACATCTCGTATGGATCTACGTTGCCATTCTTCTGTAAGTACTTGAATACTTCAGGACGAGTCCATGAATCGCCATCACAAGCTGCACATGTACCTTCAGGAAGAACACGAGGAATATTCTCCCAGAAACCGCCACCAGTGATGTGAGCTAATGCGTGAACATCAACTTCCTTGATTAACTTTAAGATCTGTTTTACGTAGATTCTTGTTGGAGCTAATAAAGCATCAGCAAGAACGGTGCCATCTGATAACTTATCGTTTAGAGGATCAGCATTTACGTTCTTTAGAATTCTACGGATTAAAGAGTAACCGTTTGAGTGAGGGCCTGATGAAGCAATACCGATAAGAGCATCACCAACCTTAACCTTTGAACCATCGATGATCTTGTCTTCATCAACAACACCGACAGCAAAACCAGCTAAGTCGTAATCACCAACCTCATACATGCCTGGCATTTCTGCTGTTTCACCACCAACAAGAGCACAGCCTGATAATTCACAGCCGTATGCAATACCAGTTACAACAGTTGTTGCTGTATCAACATCTAGCTTACCAGTGCCATAGTAGTCAAGGAATAAGAATGGCTCTGCACCCTGAACAACAATATCATTTACGCTCATTGCAACTAGGTCCTGGCCTACAGTTGAGTGTTTCTGTAAATCGATTGCAAGACGTAGCTTGGTACCAACACCGTCAGTACCAGTTACAAGAACAGGATTTGTATAACCTTTAGGAATTCTTGTAAGTGCTCCAAAACCACCTAAACCACCGATTACCTCTGGGCGGGTTGTCTTCTTAACAGGGGCTTTGATTCTCTGTACTAACTCATCACCAGCATTGATATCAACACCAGCTTCCTTATAAGTTAAATTTGCTGCCATGATTTTCTCCAGGACAAATGAACAACTGTAGCGGTATTTTACAAGAAATGCTCTTTAAATGCACTTAAAATATTCAAAATTCACTCATGCCAGCTGTGATAGAATATACAGCTGTAGTCAGAAAAAATAATATGCAATTTATCTGTTGAAATTGAAGAGTTTAGACTCCATGTCAGAGAAGACATGAGGTATTTTTGTTTGGAGAAATAATGAAATTTCCTTATTTATTAGCTGCTCTTGCTGTAGTATCAAGTGCAAATGCAGCCGTAACTGTTCAAAAGGACGTATCAATTGGTATGGATGCTGCTATAGTAGAAGCATTCAATGAGATTGCTTCAAAACAGGCAATTGATGATACAGGTGTACTTCAGTTAGATAGAGTAAAGGATGCTGTTTCTTCAGTTAAATTAAATGGCGAGAATTTCGAGATTACTTTTGATGAGACTAAAATCAGCTCTGTTTTAAGAGATTCTGGTATTGCCTGCTGGTCAGGTCTTAGTGAACCAGTTCTTGTATGGATGACTGATGTTTCATCCCAGGATTCATCAATTATTTCTGCTGACAGTTCATCTTTTATCATGAAAAGTCTGATAGATGATGCAAAGTCATGCCAGTACAATCTTCTATTCCCATTAATGGATCTTGATGATTTACAGAATGTAAACGATCAGACTGTTTTATCTCATTCAGACAAGCTTCTTGCAAAGGCATCTGCCCGCTATGGTGTAAAATTCTTTATTTCAGCAGCTCTTGAGAAAAACAGTGAGGTTGAAGAACAGGTTACATTCAAGTGGAATGTATTTGACGATCAAGGCAAGATCCTAGGCAATGGTGAGAACACTGGTTCTGTTGAGGAAATTTCTAAATCAGCTACAAAGGATATAGCAAAGATCCTTATGAACAACACCATTGATAGTCAGGCACAGCAAGGTTCAAATATTATTCCTTTAACATCAGCTGATGAACAGCAGACTGCATCTGCAGTAGCTCAAGAGGAGGATCTTTCTTTAGGTCCTGTTAAAGGTGGTGTAAGAGTTCTGTTTACAGGAATCGATAATGTTGCAGATTATCCTGCAATTTCAAAAACACTTGTAATGTACGGTTATGAATCTGATGTTAACGTACTGGCATATCAGGATTCTGGTGTGGTATTCATGATCCCAACAGGTTCATCTCCTTTGATTCTTGACGGTACCTTATCTCATGCAGGTGAGTTCACTAAGATTGCTCCATGGACATACAAATACAATAAGAGTCATGGCTCAGTAAGTGCTGATGGCAAGACAGGTACAGTAACAAAGACTACAGAGCAGATCATCACCACTGATATTGATAAGTACAATGGACAGGCTTATACAACATCAACAGTTGAAAGAACAACAGAGATTACTCAAGAAGAGGTTGTTCCTGCTGCAAAGTCAAATGTAACTTTGACAGATGATCTTGAATACTCAGACAATCGTAAAGGTTCATTAGGCAACTAAACAAATAATGGAAAAACAAAATTCAGAACCGTATCAGGTTGCGCTAGATTTAAAAATATCTGAAAAATCAGATTTTAATTCTTTTGTTCCTGGCAATAATGCAGGAACAGTGCAGTTACTCAAGAGTGCTATTATCAAAAAGGAGCATGAGTTTTACTACCTTTTTGGACCTCATGGTTCAGGTAAAAGCCATCTTTTAAATGCGCTGTTTCAGCTACCAGAAGCAAATTCCAAGTGCTTTTTTGTGGATATGAATCTAGTCAAGACAATAGGATCATTTGTTCTTGATGTGAATCTGCCTGAAATAACCATTATTGATAATGTTGATGTTATAGCAGGTGATGAGAATTTTGAACTTGCCCTATTTGGACTGTTCAACAGATGGTATGACTCAAGAAAGGGTGTCCTGATAATGTCTGGCAGTAGCTCTTTTGACTATATTCCTTTTTTAAAGAAGGATTTAACAACCAGACTTTCAAGTGGAGTAATCTGCTCATTAGATTTTCTTGATGAGGAAAGTTGTGTAGAAGCACTACAGAAAAGAACCGTTGAAAAGGCTTTTAATCTTCCACCTGCAACAGCTGCTTTTCTTGTACGTCACTGTAACAGAGATATCAGATCACTTGTGAAGATCCTAGATGAGCTTGATAAGCTTCAGATTGAGCATTACCACAAGCTTACAATTCCTTTTGTAAAAAAGGTTTTATCTATTCAGTAATAAAAATGCCGACATAATGTCGGCACTTTTAAATCACAAATCTTATCAGATTGTAGAATTTGGCTTTTCAACAAAGTGCTTGATGATATGGTTATTTTCATCAACAAGAACAACTTTTGGCTGTAACTCTCTTGCTTCCTTATCATCCATAAGTGCATAAGCAATAATAATTACAATATCACCTTCTACTGCAAGGCGTGCAGCGGCACCGTTTAGGCAGATAACACCTGATTTTCTTTCACCTGCAATGGTGTATGTTTCTAATCTTGCACCATTGTTATTATTAACGATCTGAACTTTCTCTCCAGGTAAAATTCCTGCAGCATCAAGCAGATCCTCATCAATGGTAATAGAGCCAACGTAATTTAAGTTAGCTTGTGTTACGGTTGCTCTATGGATTTTTCCATGCATCATTGTCAATAACATAAGGTGAAATTACTCCAAGATAATGTTATCAATAAGTCTTGTGTTACCGAAACGAACAGCAACTGCTAATAAAGATGGAGCCTGAATCTTGTCTTTAAGCTCGTAAAGACCAGGTAAACCATAGCACTCTACATATTCAATATCGGCAATTTCGCTGCTTGAGATCTTCTGCTTTGTAATGTTAATGATTGATTCAAGATCATTGTTTCCTGACTTGAATGACTCAAGAGCAAGATTAAGCGCTGCACTAAGAACAGTTGCCTGAGATTTCTCCTCATCAGACAGATAGGTATTTCTTGAACTTCTTGCAAGACCGCTTTGTTCTCTTGCAATAGGTACAACAACAAGCTCAAGATCAAAGAACATATCTTTAACCATGCGCTTTAATACTTCAACCTGCTGAGCATCTTTCTGTCCAAAATATGCTCTTGTAGGAGCAACAATGTTGAACAGTTTTGATACAACAGTTGCAACGCCCCTAAAATGAATAGGTCTTGTTTTACCGCAAAGTACTTTAGTGATATTACCTGTAACTTCAACCCAGGTCATATCCTCACTTGGGTACATCTCTTTTGGTGATGGAGCAAAAACGATATCTCCACCAGCACCTTCAACGACTTTCAGATCGTTGTCTAAAGTTCTTGGATAGGCATCGAAATCTTCATTTGGTCCAAACTGTGTAGGATTAACGAACACGCTGACTACAGTAATGTCATTCTGCTTTGAACTTTGTGAAATCAATGTTGCATGTCCTGGATGTAAAGCACCCATGGTAGGAACAAGGCCGACGGTTTTTCCCTGAGCCTTTAAAGGTTTTAATATATTTCTTAATTCCTTTACTGTATGTACACACTGAACCATTTTCTTTGTCTTCCTGACTTTTAAAATGAGATATTAATTGCGTAATTTTACTACATTTGACTGCAAAAGTGACAGATATCTCAAATTTTGTCTAGATATTTTGTTCAAACATCCTGTCAAACAGTTTTATGTCGTTGTACTTTTTAAGCTTAGCTCTAACAATTTCTCTGCTAGTTCCATTGCATACATGTAAAGCATTATTTAAAAAGCGGTTTGCCTTATTGAAGTCACCTTTTAAAAGATAGGAATAAGCCTGACTCTGATGTGCATTGCACTTATCCTTTGAAAGATAATATGATTTTGCAATAAGCTCACTTGCTAAAAGATTTTTGGGATATGTATTCTGGAAATTTTTGAGTATCTTAATGGCTTTTTTATAATCCTTACTCTCAACAAGCGCATTAGCAAGATTCAATGTAATTGCACTGTCATTTGGCTTAATCTTATACATTCTTTCAAGAGGTTCAATTGCAGCTTTATAGTTTTTCTGACTAAGTTCAATGTCTGTTTTCAAATCAAGAATAAAGTCATTGTCTCTTATTGAATCAAGATTTGATAAGTATTTTAATGCACTAGCATGATCATTGTTTTCATAAGCAATAAGCGCTAATGCATAGTATTTGTAGTAATGGTTGACCTTCTGTGAATGCATTAGTTTATTTTTTAATGCTTCAAGATTCAGATTCATGTATCTGACATCAACTCTTGCCTTTGCAAGCATAAAGTTTGGATTTTTGCTGTTTTCCCTTTTTGGCAGCAGTTTTGCTCTGTTATAAGCTTCAGCAACACGAATATCGGATAGTGGATGATCAATAAGCATTGCATAAACGGATGATACATTTCCCTGTTTAGATAAAAGTACTCTGAACAGATCTGCCATTCCCATAGGGTTGAAACCTGAGTTATACAAAAGATCAATTCCTAGTCTGTCAGCCTCATATTCATTGTCTCTTGTAAAATTGATATTAGACTGCTGCATGAGGCCAGTAGTAGATGATAGTGCTGCCATACCAACATTTGGGTTAATTATTCCAAGAACAATTGAACCTATGATGGATGCTACAGACAATGAACTTTTTTCAACCTGATCTTCAATCATTCTTGCAATATGTCTTTGTGTAACGTGACATATTTCGTGTGCTATTACAGATGCAAATTCATCTTCTGTTGATGTGTAATGGAATAATCCAGCGTTAACCTGTACGACACCACCTAAAAAAGCAGATGCATTAAGGCTTGGATCTTCTGACAGATAAAAGTGAAATGGGAAATATACGTTGTTAGCATGCAAAACCAGTCGGTTTCCGACTGAATTTATATATTCATTAAGGACAGGATCATAGCTGACAATTCCTGCACCGTTTGCCTTTCTGAAAAAGTATTCTCCAAAGTTTTTCTCAGCAGCAATAGAAAGTCCTCTGACACCTGCAGGTCCTAAATCAGGAATAACGATATTCTGTGAGCTAAATGAAATAGGACACAGAAAAAGCATCATCAAAAAGACTAAGATCTTCTTATTCATAACCATCCTTATGTGTTTTTTTTGCTAGTTTAACGCATTTGTGTTACTTTTGCTTGAAATGTCTTATTTTTCTTATACAAGATAGTTTGATCTGTTTTATAATTTTAAGAGTTATCAAATAGGTATAAATTAGATGATTTCTTTATTTAAAAACTGGTATTTAAGACATTTTTCAACTCCAGGAACAATAGAATTTGCGCTTGTTCTGCTTTGCATCTTTTTGATAGTTTACTACTTGATGTGGCTTGTAGGTCCTTTAGTTGTGGCCTTGTGTATAGCATATTGCCTTGATGGAGTAGTACGTTTTCTTACAAGCAAATGTCATATGTCAAGAACAGTTGCCTCATCGGTTACAATGCTGTTTTTTATAGGTCTTTCTGTAAGTATTCTTGTCTTTGTTGTACCAAAACTATTACAGCAAGGAAGCCAGTTTTATCAGACACTGCAGAGTATTTCTGCTCAGAATATATCAACTGAAAAGGGTGAGGATTTTGATTCTATTGTAACCTCAAATATTCTTCCTTTTGTTGAGAATCTGCCAGACCCACTGCCATCAATGATGACAGAAAATGAAATCAAAGATCTTGTAAATAAGGCAAGACTGGCTCTTATCTCAAATGTGTCAAATATATTCAATAACCAGATAATGCCATCAGTTGTTAATGTGATGTCATTTCTTGTTTATCTTGTAATCGTACCTATTTTTACTTTCCTGATGCTGTCTAACAAAAGCCAGCTGCAAAGCAGATTTGTAACTTATATTCTACCTTCAAACCAGAGAATCATTCATGAATTCTGGCCAAAGCTTACCAAGCAGATTGAGGGTTATATGAGAGGAAAGCTTATACATATCACAATTGTTTCAATTGTAAATACTGTAGCTTTTATGTTATTTGGTCTGCATTATGCGATTCTATTAGGTATCGGTGTCGGTCTGAGTGTTGTTATTCCATATGTTGGTGCAGTTATCATCACTATACCAATTCTGTTAGTTTCTGTTTTTCAGTTCGGCTTTGGCTATACTCTTGTCTGGTTGCTTGCAGTTTATATCATTATCCAGCTTCTCGACAGTAACGTGCTTACACCAATGCTGTTTTCAAAAGCTATGAATCTTGATGCTTTCTCTATTCTTGCATCAATTCTAATTTTTGGTGGTTTGTGGGGATTCTGGGGCGTTTTCTTCTCAATTCCTTTAGCAACATTCATAAGAACAATCATTGTTAACTGGCCAAGCTCAAGTCCAGTGCCATTGGTTCAAGAAGAGAAAAAGTAAAAGCACAAAGATAGAATAAGAAAAGGTCCATACTGACATAATCATTGTATGGACCTTTTTTTATTTAAACAATCAGATTAGTACATGATGGTATAAAGTTTTCTTCTGTACTCTTTTTGCAGAGGATCACCTGACATGGTATTTAGCATATCAAGGAATGTTTTCTTTATCTTTTCTTCAGATAAATCCTTCTTAAGAATATTAAAAAGAATTTCAAGAGCTTGAGCTTTTTTGCCAGCATCACTAAGTGCAACAGCATATTCAACAGCAATCTGAGCGTTATTCTCATCCTCTTTAAACTTTCTTTCAAGCTCTTTAATTTCAGGGCTTTCTGCAGCCTGTTCAGCTAAGGTAAGTGCTGATATAAGATCCTTGTAGTCCTGATCTTCACTAAGCTCTCTGCCTGGATTATCTAAAAGAGTATGCGCCTCATCTAAAGCCTTATCCTTTATGCATAATCTTGCAAGAATAAGTTTTGTTGCATTGTTTTTCTCATCTTCTGCAAATGCTGCTTTTGCCTTTGCTTTAGCCTGTGCAATTTCGCCTTTCTCTTCAAGTTCAAGAGCTTCTTTTAACAGAAGTTCTGCCAAAGAAGGCATATATTCTTTAATTGTTTCATCAAGTTTAGATACGATCTCATCACCCTGAAGAGCAGCTGCAGGTCTTCCCTGCTGCATAACAATCAGAGCAGGAACGCTCTGAAGTCCAAGCTGCATTGCAATAGCCTGAGATACTTTATCCTGTACATTTGCCTCAGCTAGAGCAATAAATTCATTGTCATCACTGATTGCTTTCTTTAATGCTACTGTTGTAGCTTCACACTCAGGAGCATCCATGTAGAAATACACGAATACAGCCTTTTTCATAGAAGTTTCTATGATAAGCTCTTTTACATTCTGTTCAGTTAATCTCATTTTCTTTCCTTAGCCATTAAATCTGTTAATTTCTCTCATAGCTCTGATGAGAGTTTCAAGATTTGGTTTTGTATCCTGTTTTTGTCCGTTGTTGTCAATATAGGCTTTACCATTCTTTCTGTATACCACCACTTTGTTCTTTAAGATCATAAGTAATGATGCACCTTTGCTTGAAATGATAAAGTCACGCTGAGGCAACTTAAGCAGACTGTTTCCTATTGCATAATTTGAACATGGGGTCTGTATACCTAAAATTTCAATAGCAAATGTAGGAACAAGATCGAAATGAGATGAAATATTAAAGAATGAAACACCTCTTAACCCATTGTCAGGAAGCATAAGAATCATTGGAACATGCTGTGCTGACATTGAATATGTGGCATGAGGATTTACTGCAGATGGATTTGCTTTTGATGATGTAATTATTACCATTGCATCATTTAATAAATTCTTTTCATTTAGAGTATGAATGAAATCACCGAATGCTTTATCAATGGCACTTAATTTTTCCTGTCTTTGTTTTGAATTTAACTCAGTTGATGTAAGCGTATCAGAATTGATGTTTACAACATAACTTTGTTCAGGTTTTAAATTTTCAATAAAGCTAAGTGCATTTTCAAAAATTTCTGCGTCTGAGTTTTTAAATGAGAAACGATCTTCATTAATGCCTAAAGTTTTAGCGATATTATTTTGAGTATTGCTAGATGGTTTTGTTGAGAATATTCTGATTATATACTCAAGCTTCTGCATATAATCTACAGTAACTGGTTCAACATCATGAGATGTGAATCTGGTTTTATACTGTATTGGCAGGCCGAATGAAGCTGCAAAAATATTATCTTCAAGACTTTCATAAGGCAAAAAATGATTTTCAAAGCTTGTGTACTGTCTTTTGCTTTCCATCAGATTTGGGGTAACGTCCTGGCTTAAATCTGAATATGACATACCATTGATGAAAATCATAATGGTGTTGTTCTTCTTGACAGGATCTGCCTGTGCGATTGTATCTAATGGATACTTGAAAGATGAATTTGAAAGAACAATCTTTCTATCGTTTTCATCAATCCAGCCGTGATTTGACAGAAATGATTTTGCTGTCATTGGATAATGAGCAGGGAACAGTGAACGCATGTTGGTCACTTTCTCATAATTATTTGCATCAGCCCAGATGAATATACCGTGAGATGCTATAAAACAGGCACTTACGATTATCATGACAACGGTAGGGAAGTGGTTGTTTCTGTCCGCTGATTTGTATAGCTCTCTGTTAGAAAGTTTTACAAACAGATATTCAAGTCCTATAAGAATAAAAATAGCGATATACATGAAATTGAAATTCAGACCTGTATTGAAGTCTAAATCTCTAAGCATCAGTGAGCATACTGTCCATGACAGATGAGCCTTTATTGTTAAGAAGAGTTTTGCATCAACAAGTAAAAGCACATGCATTATTATTGCAAGGACAGTACTTATAATTCTGTACCACCTAAACGATCCGATAAAGGTAAGTGGGAAGAAAATGATTAAGAATAATAGAAAAGCTAAGAAACTTAGCTGACCTAACCATGTTACGACAAGGTAAATAAAGGGAATGAAACCATCCGTTTTAGGAGCAGCATATAGATAAACAAGGCCTATAAAAATAGCTAAAAGACCATTTAAAAATATGAAATGGTGTCCCCAGGTGCTTGATCTTAAAACTTGTTCTTTTAGTAGCGGATTGAATTTCTTAAACATAATTCTCTTGTCTTTAAAATGAATCTTAGATCAATTCTATCACGAATTATTGCAATATTGTTTGTACAAAAGGTGAATGGATGTATATGAAAAAGGCATCATTTCTGATGCCTTTAAACTTATTTTGTCTTATAGAATCTTGAGATCATTTCAGCTACGTCATCAGCTTCCACTTTAAGTTTTTTCATATCCTGCTCATGTCTGCTTGAAATGGACGTTGAATCTTCCTGGAAGTTAAAGATGCTGTTTACCTGATCTACAATACTTTTTGCAGTTTCAGTCTGCTGAGTAATTGACTGCATCATCTTGTCAGCATTGTATTTAATTGATGAAATTGCTTCTACGACCTTATCCACATTTTCGTTGTTTCTTCCAACTTCGTTAACACCATCCTCAGCTGCAACAAGACCCTGTTCAGCCATTTCATCAGCATCAGTAGCGTTAACCTTAAACTGTGAAATCAGATCATGAATACTCTGTGTTGACTTATGAGTAGACAGTGAAAGTGATCTTACCTCATCTGCTACTACAGCAAATCCCTTTCCTGCTTCACCAGCTCTTGCAGCTTCAATTGAAGCGTTCAGCGCAAGAAGATTTGTCTGATCTGAAATCTGATCAATAAGCTCTGAAGCCTGTGAAATCTCTTCAACCTTTGATGACAGGTTCTTAATTGATGATGCTATATTCTTTACCTGATCATCAAGAATGGAGATTGCCTCATGAGTTTTTTGAGAAATTGATTTTCCTTCCTGTAAAAGCTCATATGTAATGTCTGAGCTTTGAGTAGTCTGGGTAACAGACTCTGACAGATCGTTCATCATCAGGAGCATATCATTAGAGATATTCTGCATAGAACGGGCAACACGTCTTGCTTTTCTGGTTCTTTGCTCCATATCCTTTGCAACATCCTGAGCACGATTTAAATTATCATCAGCAAGGTTGCACAGTCTTATTGATGCTTCATTTACTCTGGTAAGAATTGCATCAATGTATTTTTCCTGGCATTTAAGAGAGAATTTAGCCTTTTCAATATCTATATTCTTTTTTTCATTGGTATAAATTCCAAGAGTCAAAGGATCGACTTGCAGCTCATTTTTATCAATTACTCTGTATATAAATTTGTTCTT